>JBBRDV010000009.1:0-35288 GCA_038203565.1 Atribacterota bacterium | reverse complement strand
CCCTTTTTCTTAGAATTAAAGGGGTTCAGGTATCAACATTTTAAATAAGTAAATAATAAACTAAATAATAAAGAGGCTTATTTCAAATGTTGAGACCTGACCCCTATAATAACTATAACAAATTTAGTAATAAATATGTTTTTATCAGGTTATAGTGGCGGAAGAGCAGCGGATACGGTGGAGAATCCCCTGGACGGTTTTACAACTGGACAGCAGAAATGGAATCGGCGGTGTGCGACCTACGTATCGTGTGCCGAAAACTCTCGAAAATGTTCTTGCCTTTGCGGCCGGAACTGATGTCGAGCTTGAATATGCGGTCAGATATCTGAGAGAGATGACACGATAGGCTGTTGTATAAAAGTGAACCCATCAAAGAGGAGAGATATCTGGTAGTAGTACTGGGCTATATCCATCAAAATCCGATAAATGCAGGGAAGGTGAAATAAATAGTAAAGTATCATTGAGACTGGTGCAAGTATCAGAGATCTAAGTAGAGGATTAGGTATAGGAAGAAGTATTGTAGAAAGAGCGATTAAAATATGACAAACGAAACATCCCCTTGTCTTTTTTGTCTTCTGAAATTATATAAAATATTTTTGTAAAGAGGTGTAAAAAAATGAGAAGTAAAGTTACGTTGATGTTCACATCCGTCTTGGTGATATTGTTCCTTATCTCCAGTAGTTCGATCATGGCTGCAACTACCACTGCTCCCACTTACGAAGCCGCGATTCAGGAAGGACAGACTGCTGCCCAAGAGGTGATTAGCCAGGGTAATGCCACGGCGATTACCATCGCGCTCACAGACAGTAATCGGATCATCTGGAGCCAGAGCTTCGGTCTCACGGATCGCGAAGCCGCCAAGGCGCCCACTGAAACCACCATGTTCGGCATCGGTTCGACGAGCAAGATGTTTGCTACTATTGCAGTGATGATGCTTGTAGATCGGGGTGTTGTCGAGCTGGACAAACCGCTGGTCAATTACCTGCCGACCTTCCGGATGGCTTCGGTCGATTACAAGATGATAACTGTCCGAATGCTTCTGAACCACTCCTCGGGCTTCCCGGGATCGGACTATCGCAACAGTTTTACTAGCTCGCCCGTGTCGGGATACCTCGCCCAGGTACTCCAGACACTCTCAATTTCGCGGCTCAAGACGGTACCGGACTATATGAACGTCTATTGCAACGACGGATTCACCGTCATCGAGGAGCTTGTCCGGGTGACCACCGGCAAGAACTTCATCCAGTTCGTGCAGGATGAGATCCTGACACCGCTCGGTATGGAGAACACCCGCTATCCGACCGCCGCGTTCCCTGACGGTTCCTACGCCAATGCATACGAGAATGGAGAGGTGCAGCCGCAGGAGTTCACCAATGCCTTGGCTTCCGGAGGGGTTTACAGCACCGCTAACGATATGGCTCGCCTGGCCATGATGTTTCTGGGCGGCGGAACAATGGGCAATACATGCATCCTTTCCGACGCTTCGGTCGCCGAGATGGCCGTTGATCAGACCATCGGCTCCTTTAACCCGGTCCGCTCAGACTCTTTTGCCTATGGCCTGGGTTGGGACAGCATCACGCAGCCCGGGTTGCAGGCAGTCGGTCTCGACGGATGGACCAAGGGTGGCGATACTTCTCAGTACCACTCGGCGCTGGTTATTTCTCCCAGGGCGCAACTCGGCGTAGTGGTGATTGGCGCCTCCTCGGGCTTTAGCTCAGGAAAGGCGACTGCCATTGCAGAGCGGATACTGCTCCGCGCGCTGGCGGAAAACGGGCGGATCGCGGCCTTTCCCTCTCCGCTTCTCTCCGTGGTGCCACCGGTAATGCCGGTTCCCGACAGTCTCTTTGCAGACATCAACGGCGAATACGCCCAGTATGATACCATCTATAAGATCCAGTCACAGCCCGACAGCTCGCTACTGTTCTTTACCCGATCCGGTAATGAATGGATACAGAATCCAAATCCGTACAAACACCGCGGTGACGGATGGTTTTCAAGCGACCAGAATCCACTGTCGTCGATGAAAGTGGTTGAAACCGGAGGTACGCAGTACATGGTCATGCGCCTCCCCATGGGTTACGGGCATTACCTCGACAATTGTATACTCGCCCAAAGGGTGCGAGACACGGACGGTAATCTGTCACCCGCCTGGAGCACCAGGCTCCCCCTAACCTGGCTTCTGGTAAACGAAAGCCCTGATTTGCTGGGTTTGTCAGTCATGAACCCGAGACTTAGTATTACCACCGTGCCGGAGCTAAGCGGCCTTATCGCTGTCCGCCCTGGATACGATAACGGGACATACATTGTCGATCCTTCTTCAAGCGACACCGTGGCGTCGATGATGCTTGACATTCCACAGATTATGGGGCGCGATCTCGATGACCTTAATATCGTGGTGCGTAACGGAGCGGAGTGGACCCGCTTCGGCAGCTTCATGTACCAACCGCTCGCATCGGTGCCAGTGCTTCCACGTAGTGCAGCGAGTACGGTTACCATAGGTCCCGAAGGTTACGCCGAGTGGCGTTCTGTAGCGACCGATGCAACTCCTATCCAGTTGGGCATCACCACGACCGGTGGGTGGAGGGTCTATGACCCGGCATTTAATTCCCTAACGAGCGGAAAGGGAAGCGGCCAGGCTTCCTTCCCGTCCGGGAGCGGGCTTGCCTATATTATCCTTTTCGGGGATCCGGGGCAGACCATAACAGTGGCGGTGCAGTAGTTGTATATAACATAAGACATGGGGATGTTTCGTTTGACCTACTCGGAATAATAGGAATAATAAATATAATAGGGGCAGACACCTATTTTCCAAGGGGAACTTTGAGCAGGGATGAAGAAAGAGAATAATGGATTCCTGTTGGAGTTTACCCTCGCTAAAGCGGGGGCAGGAATGACAAATAAAAACAGAAGATTAATAAATGGGGACAACACATCCCATTTTCTTAGACAAGTATTATTTTTGTTTTTAAATTAGATAAATAAGGAAAGTGTGCCAGCTTAATATTTCGGGAACTTTTAGCTTAGCGGAAAACCAGGGATTAAATTACGAAAACAATTTGATGGAATTAATTGGAATTAAGAAGGAATAGAAATCGGAGTTAAGCTTCACGATTATAATGTCAATTGGTTTAGTTGAAGGTAGTATCATTAAAGTTGACATCTATTTGACCAATGTCAACTTTAATGATAAAATGTTGACATGTATAAGATGAGTCCTAAAGTTAATATTGGCAAATACATAAGACAGATAGAAGGGTATGAGGCTTTTATCCCTGAAAAATTTCCTCCTGAAAATTTGTCTTTTCAGGGAGAAAGATTAATCCAACTTTTATCTACCTCCAGCCTATTACTGGGAAAATTAGATGGATTAACCAGGCTGGTACCTGATATAGATTTTTTTATTTTTATGTATATTAAGAAAGAAGCCGCTCTTTCTAGCCAGATAGAAGGAACTAAAGCTCGGCTTACTGACGCCTTACATGCTGAAATTGAAAGAACATCTGAGTTACCCCCAGACGTTGATGATATCCTGCACTATATTGAAGCCATGAATTTAGGCCTTAGTGAGTTAAAAAATATTCCTTTGTCTCTAAGGTTAATAAAAAAAATTCATCAAGTATTATTAACCGAAGCAAGAAGTACTTTTTTCCCTTACCCTGGAGAGTTTAGAAAAACCCAAAATTGGATCATGGGAACCCATCCTAATAATGCTCGTTTTGTCCCTCCACCACCAGATCAGGTAACATTAGCCATGACGGATTTAGAAAAATTTTTTTACTCTTATCGGAATATCCCCATTTTAATAAAAATAGGTTTAATTCATGCTCAATTTGAGACTATCCATCCTTTTATAGATGGAAATGGCCGAACCGGGAGATTGCTGATCACTCTTTGTCTCTGTCAGGAAAAAATATTGGAAAGGCCAGTATTATATCTTTCCGAATATTTAAAAAAAAATAGAGAGCTATATTTTTCAATGCTAGATGAATATAGAAAAGGAAATATTTTTTTGTGGCTGGAATTTTTTTTAGAAGGTGTTGGAAAAGTAGCAGAAGAAGCAATTGACACTTCGAATAAAATTATTGAATTACGCGAAAAAGATCAACTAAAGATAATGAAATTAGGGAAAGGTGCTAAAAATGCTATTACACTTTTAAAAAATCTGTATAAGCTGCCTATAATTAATGTGAAAAAAGTAGAGGAATTTACCGGACTTTCACGAGAAGGAGCAAATAGATTAGTAAAAAAATTGGTTAAACTGGATCTTTTGGTACCCAAAGAAAAAGATAAAAAGTATGGGCGGATTTTTATCTATAAAGAATATTTACGTTTATTTGAAAATTCATAAATATTAGAAACAAACAGAAGGCATTGTACTAGCTCAATAATTCAGGTAACTGGCTGTCCTACCGTGACAACCTATGGAATCCGAGGGGGTTTCTTAACTAGATTATTGAAGCTTTAGGTATTACTATAATAGATAGACTTCTAAGGTAAGGTCTTGTGAAAAGGAAAATTAAACTATAGAATAGAAAAAATAGGATGTGTCCCCATTATTTTATTATTTTAAAATAGGATGTGTCCCCATTATTTTAGCCTTTCCCGCTTGCTATTTTCCTCTTTTACTTTCCTTTATTAGCGACTGTAGGGAGTGCGGTACTCTCATTTTTTAATAATCCCCGGTAGGTCTCCGAAGATAACAGAATAGAAAAGATTTCGAGAAAGTTGACAAAAATAGTCATAAATAATATAATTTTTTAGTGAAATTAAATTAATAAAGGAGTAAGACCAATGAAATTATCTACTCGAGGAAGGTACGCACTTCGAGCTATGATAGATTTGGCGCAAAATCAATATAATAATTTAAAGCCGATTTCTTTAAGAGATATTTCTCTAAGACAAGATATTTCTTTACAATATTTAGAACAATTATTTAATAAATTAAAGAAAGCAAATTTAGTAAAAAGTACCAGGGGAGCAGGCGGAGGGTATTTATTAGCTAAAGAAGCCGAGAGGATTAATAGCGGTGACATAATTAGAGCAGTTGAGGGGCCGATAGTTTTAGTTGATTGTATTTTAGCTGGCAAAAAAATTGATAAGAATGGCCCAAAGGAATGTAAAAAAATAGAAGATTGTACCATCAGGGTATTATTAGAGGAAGTAACTCAAAGGATAAACCAAACATTAGATGCTACTTCTTTGAAAGATTTATGTAAAATAGCCCAAAAAATAAAAGAAGGACAAAGATATGGAAGATAAGATAAAAGCGG
The DNA here is from genome assembly GCA_038203565.1 of Atribacterota bacterium. Lineage (GTDB taxonomy): Bacteria > Atribacterota > Phoenicimicrobiia > Phoenicimicrobiales > Phoenicimicrobiaceae > Sediminicultor. The sequence continues at coordinate 30,018 of JBBRDV010000009.1, read as the reverse complement.
TTGCTTTGTTTTCTGGTGGTCTGGATAGTATTTTAGCGCTAAAGCTTATCCAGAAACAGGGGATAGAAGTAAAAGGGGTTAATTTTAAGACTCCCTTCTTTGGTTTGGATGAAGCCTTTGTAATAGCAAAGGATTTAGATATAGACTTAGAAATAATAGATATTACCGAAGAGCTTCTAAAGATTTTAAAAAAACCCAAGTATGGGTTCGGAAAGAATATGAATCCTTGCATAGATTGTCATGCCCTTATGTTCAAAAAGGCGGGAGAATATATGAACAAGATAGGAGCTTCTCTTATCTTAAGTGGCGAAGTTTTGGGAGAAAGACCGATGTCTCAGAACAGAAATAGCTTAATTATAATTGAGAGAGAATCAGGATTTGAGGGTAAAATTCTTCGTCCATTATCTGCTTTATTATTAACGGAGACCATTCCTGAAAAGGGGGGGTTGGTGGACAGAAATAAATTATTGGATATTTCTGGCCGCTCGAGAAAAAGACAAATAAAATTGGCTGACGAAATGGGGATAAAAGATTATCCTTCACCGGCTGGAGGTTGCAAATTAACCGAGCCAGCTTTTTCTAAAAGATTAAGAGATTTATTCACTCAGGGAAGTTTTTCTTTAGAAGAGATAGAACTGTTAAAATTAGGCAGACACTTCAGACTAAGTAAAGATATTAAATTGGTAGTAGGAAGAAATAAAGAAGAGAATGAACAACTACAAAATTTTTTTCAAGATGGAGACTTTCTTTTTAAAGCTAAAAATTTAAAAGGTCCGGTTTCTTTGTTAAAAAAGGGGTCTAAAGTAAATAAGGCACTGATCGATAAATCCTGTCAGATTACTGCAAGGTATTGCGATAGAAATGAAGAAGAAAATGAAGAAGTAAATATTAATTATTATCATAAATCTAAAGAATTGGTCAGAACTATAAAGGTAAAACCATTGATAGAAGATAAATTAGAAGTACTAAGAATACAAGGATAAATGCAAAGCCTAAAAAGAGAATAAACTATTATGATTAAAAATTTAAAAAAGAAGGTAGTAGTGGCTATGAGCGGAGGGGTGGACAGTTCATTAGCTGCTGCCCTGTTAAAAGAAGAAGGTTATAATGTTCTCGGTGTAACTATCCATCATTATGAAGGCAACGAAAATTTAGAATCAGTGCAACAGGTCGCTCAAAATCTAAAAATCCCCTGGCATGTTCTGGATTTTACCAAAGAATTTAAAAATATAGTTATAGACTATTTCTGCCAAGAATACCTCACCGGCCGAACCCCCAATCCTTGTGTAGTCTGTAATCTGAAAATAAAATTTGGATTATTATTGGAGAAAGCAAAATCTTTAGGTGCGGATTATCTAGCCACCGGTCATTATGCTATCAAAAAATATGACCAGGAGAGCAAGAAATTTTTGCTGAAGAGAGGGGTAGATGAAAATAAAGACCAATCTTATTTTCTTTATAGATTAAACCAGGAAATATTGCCCTGCGTTTTGTTTCCTTTGGGCAAATTTAAGAAAAGCCAAACCAGGGAAGTGGCTAAAAAATACGGATTAAAAAATTATAAAAAAGAAGAGAGTCAGGAAATTTGTTTTATCCAGGATGATAATTATAGAAAGTTTTTAACTCAACACATTAAAGATACTGTCAAAACTGGCAAGTTTATAGATAAAGAAGGAAAAATATTAGGAGAGCATCAAGGTATTCCTTTTTATACTATTGGACAGAGAAAAGGATTGGGAGTATCTTTGAATAAGCGTAGGTATGTAATTGAAATAAATTCCCAGCAAAATGTAATTACCCTAGGCGATGATAAAGATCTTTATAGAGATAAATTATTAGCAAAAGATTTAAATATTATTTCTGGCGATAAACTTTTAAAGTCTATACAGGCAGAGGTAAAAATAAGATACAATAGTAAAAAATCTTCGGCAATGATTTCCCCTTACCATGAAGATAAGGTGCTAATAAATTTTGAAAAACCCCAAAGAGCGATTACCCCGGGACAATCAGCAGTATTTTACCAGGGAGATGTGGTAATAGGAGGAGGAATTATTCAATAAATATTTTGTTTTTATATTGATTTATTAATCAATTAACCAGCAAACTAAATACGAGATAAGATTCACGAGGTACGAGATACGAATTTGTTTCGGACAACTGGTAAACCGGCTAAACATATAAGCAATTAATCTTTTCTATATTACTCATTACGGGCAGACACAAGGTCTGCCCCCTACCTATCTGCTAGACGCTATACGCTCCGCGCTACTCTTCAAAAGATATGAATAAAAAACTTGCTAACGCAAAAAAATTATGTTATATTACGTGTATACAAAAATGTATACAGGAGATTTTAAAGATGCAGTTTATTCGAATTGGCGAGAAAGTTATAAGTAAAGAAAAATTGGATAAAGAAATAAATAAAATTTTAGAATTGCGTACTAAAGGCGTGACTCAGGAAGGGGTAGCCCGCAAATTAGGAGTTGAAAGAACTTTTGTCTCCAGGCTAGAAAGTTTAGGAGAGATAAGAAAAGGTAATAAGATTGCCTTAATCGGTTTTCCTATCAAGAACAAAGAAGAGATAACTATTTTAGCAGAAAAGTTGGGGATTGAATATGTTCTGCTTTTAACCCAAGAGGAACGCTTTGAGTTTCTAAAGAACAAAGGGAAAAACGAATTATTTGATGAGATCATGGAAATAATTGTCAACTTAGCAGATTTTGATTTGATTATTTTCATGGGTTCAGATATGAGAGTACCTATAGTAGAGAAAATATTCAGTGTTCAGGTGATTGGCATAGTTATCGGTCATTCGCCTATTAAAGAGAGTAAATATGTTAATCCTGAAAAGATCATAGAAATAGTAAAACAGATAAAAAATTAATGTAAATTCCAAAGTAGAGGAGGATTTTAGAATGAAAAAAGTTTTAGGGGTTAGTCTGGGTTCTTCCACCAGAGATCATAAAGTCGTGATCGAAGTCTTAGGAGAGAAAATCGAAATCGAAAGAAGAGGAACTGATGGCGATGTGAAAAAGATGATGCAAATATTCCAAGAGAATGATGGGAAGGTAGATATCTTCAGTTTGGGAGGGACAGATCTATATTTGTATTCCGGACCCCAAGGGAAAAGATATACCATAAGAGAGTCAGAAAAGATAATTAGCGTTATTAAAAAAACTCCTATTGTTGATGGTACCGGGATAAAATATGTATTAGAGAAGAGTGTAGTAAAACATATCGATACTCAAACTGATATTCCCTTAAAAGGGAAAAAGGCTTTAGTCACTCTCACGGTGGATAGATTTGGAATGGCAGAGGGACTGATAGAGGCTGGATGTGAAATGACCTTTGGGGATTTAATATTTGGTTTAAATATTCCTATCCCGCTTCATTCTTTTCGAAGTATTGAAATTTTTGCTCGGTTGCTTTTGCCAATATTAATATATGTTCCTATAAAATATTTATATCCTACAGGTGAAAAGCAGGAGAAATCTAATTTAAAATACGTTAAATATTTTTATGATGCTGATATCATTGCTGGTGATTACTTAGCTATAAGCCAGTATATGCCCCAGGATATGAAGGAGAAGATTATCATAACCAATACCGTTACCAGTTTTAATGTAGAAGATCTTAAAAATAGAGGGGTTAGTTATTTAATTACCACTACGCCTGAATTTAACGGAAGGTCTTTTGGAACCAATGTATTTCAAGCTACTTTGGTAGCTATATCAGGAAAATCTCCGGAAGAATTACAACCGGAAGATTATTTAAAATTAATAGAAAAAACTGGCTTTAAGCCAAGGATAGAGAAGTTAAATTAAGCAAAAATTTAATGCTAAAGAGGAGGAAGAGAAATGGGAGTTCTATTAGAAGATAGAATAAATGAACTTCAACGAAGAGTGAACAAAATGAAAGAAGAAAAACGGTATTTTTATTTAAAAAGTATTGATGGGGCTTCGGGGGCAAGAGTAACTATCGATGGTAGAGAGATGATAATGTTTGCTTCTTATAATTATTTAGGATTGATTACTCATCCCAAGATAAAAAAAGCGGCTATTGAGGCTATTGAAAAATATGGAACTGGTGCTGCGGGAGTTAGGTTATTAGCTGGTACTACTAAGATACACGAAAAATTGGAAGCAGCGATTGCAAAATTTAAAGGGGCAGAAGATGCAGTTACTTATAGTAGTGGATATGTAACTAATTTGGCAGCCATAACTACTCTTTGTCAGAGAGGTGATTTGGTTATAATTGATAAATTAGACCATGCCAGTATTATTGATGGATGCATACTTTCAGGTGCTCACCATAAATCATTTTTACATAATGATATGAAAAGTTTAGAAAAAATTCTAGTGAACTCCAAAGATTATGTTAACAAATTGATTATAGTTGATGCGGTATATAGTATGGATGGAGATGTAGCTAATTTGCCCGAGATATCTCGGCTAGCTAAAAAGTATAATGCTAAATTGATGGTAGATGAGGCTCATTCTATAGGAGTATTAGGAAAAACTGGTCACGGAATAGAAGAACATTTCGGGCTAAAGGGAGCTGTCGATATACATATGGGAACTCTAAGTAAAACTATCCCTAGTATCGGAGGTTATTTAGCCGGTAATAAAGATTTGATTACTTATTTAAAACATAATTCCAGACCCTTTATATTTTCAGCAAGTCTTCCGCCAGTTGCAGCTGCTACTGCCGTTGCTTGTTTAGAGGTTATTGAAGATGAACCTGAGCGTGTCACAAATTTACAGAGAAATATCAAACAATTTAAAGATGGGTTAAATTCTATGGGCTATAATACCATGAACAGTACTACCAGTATTGTTCCTATATTAATCGGTGAAGAGGAAGAAACTTTAAAATTGTGTAAAATAGTTAATGATGAAGGAATATTTATCTGTCCCATCCTTTTCCCGGCAATTCCTAAAGGAACTAATAGATTAAGAGCCCATGTTCAGGCAAATCATACTTCTGAGGATATTGATAAAGCTCTGGATATCTTTGGAAGGGCTGGGAAAAAACTAGGATTGATCACGTAATAACGAATTTATTTGACAATAAAATATAGATATCTTATAATCTCTATATAAAGATTATTATATAATATAAGCACTATTATCTATTAGAAAAGTAAATAGTGCTTATATTTAATTTTTAAGAAAAAATATTTGTTATTTACTGTTTAAATATAATAATTTTAACGAGGAGAGATATTTATGACACTTGACAGAAAGGTAATGCTAACTGAAGAAGGCTTGAAAAAAGTTCAAGAAGAACTTAATTATCTTAAAAGGGTAAAAAGAGCAGAAATTGCTGAAAAAATTAGAAATGCTGTAACCTTTGGAGAGATTGCTGAGAATGCAGAATATAACTCAGTTAAAAATGAGCAATCCTTTATAGAAGGAAGAATTTTGGCTTTGGAAAAAATTATTGAAAATTATGAATTGATAGACAAAGAAGAAAATCCAGATTGCGTATTACTCGGGTCAGAGGTGTTAGTTAAGGATATGAAAAATAAAAAAGAGTATAAATATACTATTTTGGATTATGTGGAATCTGAACCAGATTGTGGTAAGATATCCACCTCTTCTCCTATCGGAAGGGCTCTTTTAGGAAAAAAGAAAGGTGATTTAGTAGAAGTTAGAGTCCCGGCAGGGCATATTAAATATAAAATTTTAGATATTAAATAGCGGTATGCATTAATTTAGCAACCTAAATATTTATTAATTGTAATAATGAACAAAGTTATTAAAAAAATTAAAATATAACGATACTTTGTTCATTATTTATTTCTAAACCTTTTAGCAAAATAAGCTAATCATAAATATAATCGAAATTTAAATTGCCCCAGCAGATTTATCAGACAGAAAAATCCTATTAATTTTGGTATTATATTATGATATTTTTCATACAAAATATCTAGCAATAAGAGTAAAAAGAGGTGGATCGGGTGGAAATAAAAAAAAGTACAACAGAAATTATATCTAATAAACGGGAAGAAATAGAAGAATTAAAAAGAGAAGGCATTGATCCTTTTGGGCATAGTTTTAATAGGACTTATAAAATAAAAGACTTGATAGAAAAAAATAAAGATTTACAGGTTGGTGAATGCGGCAAAGAAAAAGTGAGCATAGCCGGCAGGTTAATGGCTTTAAGGACACATGGAAAGGCCGTATTTGCTAATATTGAAGATATAAGTGGAAGAGTCCAAATTTATATAAAATCAAATAAAGTTGGAGAGGATGCTTTTAAACTTTTTAGTAAAATTGGTATTGGGGATATTTTGGGAGTCTCAGGTCTGATTTTTAAAACTAGAACGGGTGAAATTACTGTATTTGTAGAAGAATTTGTTCTTCTATGCAAGTCTATACGCAGTTTACCCGAAAAATGGCACGGACTAAAAGATGTGGAGATAAGATATAGAAAAAGATATTTAGATCTGATAGTGAATCCTTCAGTCAGAGAAATTTTTATTAAAAGGAGCAAGGTAGTACAATCCATAAGAAATTTTTTAGATAATAGAGGCTTTTTAGAAGTTGAAACTCCCATCATGCAGCCTATTCCCGGTGGGGCTACAGCTCGTCCCTTTATCACTCACCATAATGCTCTTCATAGAGATTTTTACTTAAGGATTGCCCCAGAACTATATTTAAAACGCTTATTGGTTGGAGGGCTTGAAAAGGTATATGAGTTAAGCCGTAATTTTAGAAACGAAGGTATTTCTACTAAACATAATCCTGAATTTACTATGTTGGAGTTATATGAAGCATATGGTGATTACCATAGCATGATGCAAATTACCGAAGAATTGATATTATATGTACTAAAGAATGTTTTAGGTAATTTGGAAATTGAGTATCAGGGAAATAAAATTGATTTTACTCCTCCCTGGAAAAGAATAAGCATGTATAAGGCAATAGAAGAAGCAGTTGGAATTCGGGTGGATAAGATTTCTCAAAAAGATTTTAATAAAATTGTAAAGGAATATAACTTAGATATAAAAGGCAATATAAATAGAGGTGAAATTATTAATGAGCTTTTCGAAAAATTTGTAGAGCCAAGCTTAATTCAACCAACTTTTGTTATTGACTATCCCCTCGAACTTTCACCTTTGTCCAAACAGAACAAAGATAACCCGGGATTAGTAGAGCGCTTTGAGCTGTTTATCAGTTCAATGGAACTAGTCAACGCCTTTACCGAATTGAACGACCCGGCAGAACAGGAACGTCGGTTCGAAGAACAGGCTGCCAAGAAAGAAGCAGGAGACATGGAAAGTCACTTTATGGATAAAGATTATGTCGAAGCTTTAGAATATGGTATGCCTCCTGCAGGCGGTTTAGGTATAGGCATTGATAGGCTAATGATGTTGCTTACTAACTCTGATTCAATTAAAGAAGTTATCCTCTTTCCGCAATTAAAATCAAAAGAGTAAATTAGTATTCAGTATATGGTATATAGTATATAGTGAAGAATAGCGTTTAACGTTTGGGTGCGGGTAGTAAGTGAAAGCGAGATAACAAATGAGATTAGATAAATTTTTAAAAGTAAGCAGATTAATAAAGAGAAGAACAGAAGCAAAAAAAGCTTGTCTGGCTAAATGTATTAGGATTAATGATCAAATTGCCAAAGCAGGGGATGAAGTTAAAATTGCTGACGAAATTGAAATTAACTTGTCGAATAAAATTTTACTGGTAAAAGTATTGGAAGTCCCTTTAAAAAATATTCTGGTAAAACAAGCTGTTTCTTTGTATGAGGTTTTAAAGGAAATTAAAAAAGAAGAAAATTAAGAAATGAAATTCAAATTAGTATTTAGTATATAGTATGTAGAATATCGTTAAGAAGAAAGAAAAAAATCAAGAATGCGAAGCAAAAATTTTATTTATCCCACAACAATGAGTGAAAAAGGGTTTGGAAAAATGGAAGAAAGAATGAAAGAATTGTCTGAAAAAATAATAAGGTTATTGGAAGAGAAAAAAATCCAGGAAATAAAAGAAATTACTTTTGACCTCTATCCGACAGAGTTTGTTGAAGTAACCGACTATTTACCCTTAGAACAAACTATTGAAATATTTAGATTAATTAAAGATGATGAAAAAATTGCTGAACTACTTTCAGAATTGAATTCTGAATTACAGTCTAAGATAATGGAAGCTTTGGGCAAGGAGAAAGCTTCTGATATTTTAGAAGAAATGGATACTGATGAAGCAGCAGATTTTTTAGGGGAGATAACTCCCCAAGAATCCCGTGAATTATTAGATTTGATGCCTAAAGAAGAAGCAGAAGAGATCGAAGAACTATTAAAGTATGAAGAGAATACTGCCGGAAGCATAATGAACAACGAGTTTGTTGCTCTTCCTGAAGATCTTACTGCTGAGGAAGCAATAAACAAGATAAGAGAACTTAGCCCGGAAGCAGAGATGATTTACTATATTTATATTGTAGATAAAAGAGAGAAACTAATTGGAGTTATTTCTTTGCGAGATTTAATCATGGCTAATCCTAAAGCTAAAATAACAAAAATTGTGGAAGAAGACGTAGTCAGTGTTTTAGACACAGAGGACCAGGAAACAGCAGCCAGAATAATTGCTGATTACGATTTTTTAGCTATACCAGTTATTGATAAAAATGGTACTTTATTGGGAATTATCACGGTAGATGATATTATTGATGTATTACAGGAAGAGGTTACCGAGGATATTCATAAGATGGTCGGATCATCCGAGGTATATGAAGATAAACTTATAAAAGCAAGCCCCCTAGCCAGAGCGAAGGCGCGACTTCCCTGGTTATTTGTGTGTATGGGAGGAGAAATAATTTCTGGTTCAGTTATAAAGTTTCATTCTGATACCTTACAAACCGTAATGGCTATGGCCTTTTTTATTCCTATAATTATGGCTATGGGTGGTAATGTAGGTGCTCAATCTTCAACCATTGCAGTTCGTGGTTTAGCTACTGGCCAACTCAGGATAGATGAATTATGGCATAATATCTGGACCGAAACCAAGGTTGGTTCTTTTATAGGAATCATTGTCGGAATAATTATAGCTTTGGTAGCTCTTGTTTGGCAAGATAATTATGTATTAGGACTGGTCATTGGATTATCATTATGTTTAACTATGATAACTGCAGCCACCATGGGTACTTTATTGCCATTGATTTTTACTAAGATTAGGATTGATCCGGCAATTGCGGCAGGTCCTTTTATCACTACCATAGTAGATGTAGGTAGTTTATTAATATATTTTAGTTTAGGTACCTTTTTATTTGAATTTTTTAGTTGATAAAAATTATATTTTAATTAACATAACCTATCATCATGATAAAAAATTATTAAAAAATAAAGAGAGAGGGGAGAAAAATAAGATGAGTGAAATATTTGAGGTGTATGCGAGAGAAATTTTAGATTCAAGAGGAAATCCCACCGTGGAAGTGGAAGTAGAATTGGAGAGTGGAGTTATAGGTGTAGCTCAAGTTCCCTCTGGTGCTAGTACTGGAGTACATGAGGCTATTGAATTAAGAGATGATGACCCGAAAAGGTATTTAGGAAAAGGAGTTCTTAAGGCGGTCGAGAATGTAAATGAGATTATTGCTCCTGAAATTATGGGATATGATGCCACAGATCAATTATTGATTGATAAATTGCTCATTGAACTTGATGGTACTTCTAATAAAAGTCGTTTGGGAGCCAATGCTATTTTAGGTGTATCTTTAGCTACAGTAAAAGCTGCAGCAGAATTTTTTGGATTGCCTTTATATTGCTATATCGGCGGAATTAATGCCAAAGAACTTCCTGTTCCTATGATGAATATATTAAATGGCGGCAAACATGCCGATAGCGGAGTGGATTTGCAGGAATTTATGATTGTTCCAACTGGTGGAGCTAATTTTAGAGAGAGTCTTCGGATGGGAGTAGAAACTTTTCATACTCTGAAAAAAGTATTGAAAGATAAAGGGTACAATGTAGCGGTGGGAGATGAGGGCGGATTTGCTCCCAATTTAAAATCAAGCGAAGAGGCGATCCAGTTAGTAGTAGAGGCAATTAAAAAAGCAGGGTATAATCCAGGTAAGGATATTTTTATAGCTTTAGACCCTGCTGCTTCAGAATTATACCAGGATGGAAAATATATATTATCTCGAGAGGGAGTAACTAGAACTTCCGGTGAAATGATAGATTATTATGCTTCTTTAATAGATAAATATCCTATAATTTCCATAGAAGATGGTCTTGCAGAAGATGATTGGGAAGGATGGCAAAAACTAACTCAAAAATTAGGTCATAAAATACAAATCGTAGGAGACGACCTTTATGTTACTGATAAGAAGAGACTTAGCAAAGGGATTGAATTAAAGGCTTCTAACTCAATTTTAATAAAATTAAACCAGATTGGAACTTTAACCGAAACTTTAGATACTATTGAAACAGCAAAGAGGGCGGCTTTTACTGTGGTAATTTCTCATCGTTCCGGAGAAACGGAAGACACTACTATTGCTGATTTAGCTGTGGCAACTAATATTGGGCAGATTAAAACTGGTTCTCTTTGCAGAACGGACCGAATTGCCAAATACAACCAATTACTGCGTATTGAAGAACAATTAGGAGATTCATCGATTTATCGCGGAAAGGCAGTATTTAATATAAAATAAAATGATATCAATTAGGTCAATATTTCATTCTAAAATAGTTTTAGCTATAATTTTACTTTTAATATTGTATATAGTTTTTTTATTTTCGGATAAATATGCCCGGGCATTGCAATTAAAAGAAGATATTAAAAGATTTGAATCAGAGATAGAAGAATTAAAAATGAAAAATAATAATTTATCAGAAGAGGTGGAATCATTAAAATCTGATAAATCTGTAGAAAAAATTGCTCGAGAGAAATTAGGTCTTACTAAACCTGATGAAATATTAATTAAAGGCATTGAAAAATAAAATTCGTATCTCGTATCTCGTGAATCGTATACAGTAAATAATTAAATAACTAATGAGATTGAAATATGATAAAGATTTAGATATCTTATACTTTTTTCTCTAACCAGACACGACCAACGAAATAAATACAGCTTTCGATTATCTTAAATAGTTACAATTATTTTTAAATTAGTATTTTATAAGTATTGTACATAATGCTATTGACGATTTAAAAGATTTATCATATAATGGATTTCAGTCTGCCGGAGTGGCGGAATAGGTAGACGCACAGGACTTAAAATCCTGCGAGCTGTAAGGTTCGTGCCGGTTCGATTCCGGCCTCCGGCACCATAAATTGACTTAATTAAAAAACAGTGTTAAACTTATTCGATAAAATTAAATTAAATATTTTACAGATATTAAAATACGGCGCGGGGTGGAGCAGTCAGGTAGCTCGTCAGGCTCATAACCTGAAGGTCGGTGGTTCGAATCCGCCCCCCGCAACCATTTTTTTAAAACCTCTTATTCAAAATGATAGGGGTTTTTTGTTAATTTAGGCGGTGTAGCTCAGATGGCTAGAGCATGCGGTTCATACCCGCAGTGTCCTGAGTTCGAATCTCAGCACCGCCACCAAAAATATTTATTAAAAAATTAAAGGCCTTTCTAAATAGAAAGGCCTTTATTACAAAAGGACAAAAAATGTTAGAAGAGAAGGTTCTACAAACTGTAAAGAAGTTTGATATGCTCTCTTTCAATGACAGAATCCTGATTGGGATATCAGGAGGTCCTGACTCGGTAACCCTTCTAAATATTTTATTATCTTTTAAAAAAAGATATAACCTATCATTTTTTATTGTCCACCTTGATCATATGCTTAGAGGAAAAGAATCAGATGAAGATGTAAGTTTTGTTAAGAATTTAGCTCAAGAATTAGATTTACCTTGCGAAATTAGAAGCTGTAATTTAACAAAAATTACTCGGAAAGAGCATTTAACTCTGGAAGAAGCTGGTCGTAAGTATAGATATAAATTTTTTTTAGAAGCTGCCAGAAAGTTTAAAACAAACAAGATTGCTCTGGGCCATAACGCTGATGATCAGGTAGAAACTGTTTTGATGAGATTTTTAAGAGGTAGTGGATTAGAGGGTTTGATGGGAATTCCTCCGGTGCGAGGCAAAATAATCAGACCTTTAATAGAGTGCAGCAGAACAGAGATTGAAGAATACTGTAAAGAAAATAAAATAGAGTATAGGGTAGATTCGAGCAATAAAGAAGTTGTATATTTTAGAAATAAAATTAGATTAGAGCTTTTACCTTTGCTTTCTAAAAGTTATAATAAAAATATAAAAGATATTATGCTTCGCCTTAGGAGCATAATCAGTGAAGTTTCGGCATATCTAAACCAAGAAACAGAATTATTTTTTAAAGAAGTTGTAAGACGAGAAAGTCCCGAGATGGTAATTATTGATTTAAAAAAATTTACCTCTCTCCCCCTGGCTTTAAAGAGGAGGATAATTAGAAAATCTATTGAAGTTGTAAAGGGAAATCTTTATTCTATAAGTTTTAGACATAGTAATGAAATATTAAAACTTACTGAACACCAGCTGGGTGAAAAAGATATTTATCTCCCTGATAATTTAATGGCCAAGAAGATTTATAACAAAATAATGATTTACAAAAAGAGGATTTCTAAAGATCAAATAGAGCAGATACCTACCCCTTGGGAATATGATATATTAATTCCAGGGAAAACAGAGATTAAATCTTTGGGTATAAAGGTTGAAATAAAAATATTAGATTCTGACGAGATAAAACCTTCTTTATATTTTAAAAGAAAAAAGTCTAAAGAGGAATTTTTGGAATTTATTGATTACAATAAAGTTAAACTCCCTCTCAAATTAAGAAATAGACGGAGCGGAGATAGATTTTATCCCTTAAAGATGGAGGGCTTAAAAAAAATTAAAGATTTTTTTATTGATAATAAAATTCCTAAAGGTTATCGAGATTTAATTCCTATCTTGGTTGATAGTGAAGATCAAATAATATGGGTTATGGGAATGAGACTGGATGACCGGGTAAAAATTAACTCTGATACTAAAAAAGTGCTCCGCGTAAAGACAAAAATAAAGAATACTTTTTTGCAGGAATATTTTTAATTTTTAACAAGGAAGGAGAAAAAATGCTAAAAAATAACGAAATTGATGAAATTTTAATTACAGAAGAAGAAATTAGAGAAAAAGTTTTCGAGCTAGGTAAAAAAATAACCCAGGACTATCAAGGTAAAGACTTGGTTTTTGTAGGTGTATTAAGGGGAGCTGTAATATTTATGGCAGATTTAGCTCGAGCAATTTCAATTCCTATGATATTCGATTTTATGGCTATTTCCAGTTACGGAGCAGCCACAGAGTCTTCGGGAGTAGTAAGGATTTTAAAGGATCTGGATGAAAACATTGTGGGTAAAGATGTCTTAGTAGTTGAAGATATAGTAGATACCGGATTAACTTTGGATTATCTGCTTCGGATATTAAAATCACGTAAACCCTCCAGCTTAAAAGTCTGCACATTTTTAAACAAAAGTACCAGAAGGAAAGTTAAGGTTAGAGTTGATTATTTGGGATTCGATATTTCTAATAAATTTGTAGTTGGTTATGGTTTGGATTATGCAGGAAAGTTTAGAAATGTTCCTTATGTTTTTACCCTTAATCCCGAAATATACAAGGGAGAGTTGAAGTAAGTATTAGTCGTTAGTGAATATTCACTATTCACTAACGACTAATTTAACCAGATAACTAAATGCGAGATACGATTCACGAGATACGATTTATATGTTTGTTTTTATATAGGAAATATGCTAAAATTATTTTACAATAAGCGTATAAAATAAAGTTATTATAAGAAATTTGTGAAAAAAGGAGAAATATTTCTTGGCTAAAATACCTAATTTTAATAAAAAAGACTTAAAAGGAAATAAAAATTACCGAAACATCGGTCTATATTTGCTGATGTTAATTATTACAGTTTCAATTATAAGTTCATTTTTTGAGCCCAAATCTGCTACTCAAAAAGAACTTACCTATTCTGAATTTTTAAAGGAAGTTGAAATAAAGAATGTAACTAAAGTTACCATTGTTGATAATTCAATTACTGGTATACTTATGGATGGCACGGAATTCTCTACTTATTCACCTGATGACCCAGAGATGATAAACACCCTTCGAAGTAAAAATATAGTAATAGAAGCTAAACCTCCGGTAAAAGTATCCTGGTGGATGCAGTTACTTTCATCTTTATTGCCCATGGTTTTAATCATTGGAATTTGGTTATTTATGATACAACAGATGCAAGGTGGAGGGAATAAGGTTATGTCCTTTGGAAAAAGCAAGGCCAAGCTTTTAGGGAAAGAGACTCCAAAAATTACTTTTAAAGATGTGGCTGGAATTGATGAAGCAGCAGAGGAAGTTCAAGAAGTAATTGACTTTTTAAAAAATCCTGCTAAATTTAAGAAATTGGGTGCAAAAATACCTAGAGGAATTTTACTTTATGGACCACCAGGGGTAGGTAAAACCTTACTAGCTCGAGCTATTGCCGGTGAAGCAGGAGTACCTTTTTTTAGTATTAGTGGATCTGATTTTGTGGAGATGTTTGTAGGAGTTGGTGCTTCTCGAGTAAGAGATTTATTCAAACAAGCCAAAGCCAATGCCCCCTGTATTATTTTTATGGATGAAATCGATGCGGTAGGAAGACATCGAGGAGCTGGTTTAGGAGGAGGGCATGATGAGAGAGAGCAGACCTTAAACCAACTATTGGTAGAAATGGATGGTTTCGATCAAAATGTAGGTGTAATAATGGTCGCTGCCACTAACCGTCCGGATATCTTAGATCCTGCACTACTGCGGCCGGGAAGATTTGATCGGCGGATTGTTATAGATAGGCCTGATATAGTAGGACGGGAAGGAATTTTAAAAATCCATGCCCGAGGTAAACCCTTAGCAAAAGATGTGGATATTAAGGTTTTAGCCAGAAGGACTCCCGGTTTTGTGGGTTCTGATTTAGCCAATATGGTAAATGAAGCTGCCCTATTGGCCTCCAGAGAGGGTAAGAATGAAATCGGAATGGAAGAATTCGAAGCTGCTATAGATCGGGTTATTGCCGGACCAGAAAGAAAGAGTAGGTTAATTAGCGATAAAGAGAAAGAGATAATTGCTTATCATGAGTCAGGACATGCTATTGTGGCTAAAATGTTACCTAATTGTGATCCAGTGCATAAGGTTTCCATTATCCCTCGAGGCAATGCTACTTTAGGTTATACCTTACAGCTTCCTACCCAGGATAGATACCTAATTAGTAAGTTAGAATTAATGGATAGATTAGCAGTTTTATTGGGAGGGAGAGTGGCTGAAGATATAATATTTAAAGATGTCACTACCGGTGCACAGAATGATCTGGAAAGAGCTACCAAAATTGCTCGCCAAATGATAACTGAGTACGGTATGAGTGAAGTTTTAGGACCGGTTACTTTAGGAAGAAAAGAACATGAAATATTTTTAGGCAGAGATATTTCCGAACAACGTGATTATAGTGAGGAGATTGCCAATAAAATAGACAAAGAAGTTAGAGAAATTATTGAAAGTGCTTATTCTAAAGCCAAAGATATTTTAACTAAAAATAAAAGCAAATTGAAAAAGATTGCTCGTAATCTAATTAAAAGAGAAACTTTAGAAGGAAAAGAATTGGATGATTTATTAAATGGTGCAAAGTTGGCTAATCTAACCAAGTTTAAAGCAAACTTTTTATTAGTATAAAAATAGTAATTAGTTGTTAGTATTTTAGTGGATAGTTATTCACTAACGACTAAATAGAGAGGTGAAATAAAATGAAGGATAAAGATGTTGATACGGTTAAAGAGAAAGAAGATAAACATGAAATAGAGAAGAAGAAAAAGGAAGAATGGCATAAACGAGAGAAGATAAAGATGATTGAGCAAAGAAAAGAATATATGGATTATATTAAAGGGGTAATGCAAAAGAAGGGATTTAATCCAAAATTAAAGAAGGATAAATTTTTAGGCGGAGTAAGAGGGAGAGGATAAGAGAAATATTTTTAAAAAAGAAGGACTTTGAGAGTAAGATGTAGTATATATATTAAAGGATAATTTACCTTTTTAGGTGATAAAAATTATTCTGTAAAGATTAATTGATATGATTGCTCAACAACGAAAAAAGCGAGAAGGCAAATTAAATTAAAAGGGGAGGTGTAAAAAAGAAATATAAATATTTGAAAACTTTTTCTATTAAGTAAGTAAAAAAATAAAGGAGGAAAAAATAATAATGAAAAGAAGTATTTTAATTTTAACCTTATCTTTGATCTTGATCATTGGAATGAGTTTTACAGCTTTCGGAGCCCAAAAAGAGATATCTTGGCAGATTGGCTCTGAACCCCCATCTTTAGACCCTTGCTTAGCTACTGATAGTATTTCCATCGATATGGTGGAAAATCTTTTTCTGGGCTTAACTGATCTGGCTTTTGATATAAAGACAAGTAAAACAACGGTTATGCCAGAATTGGCAACTTCCTGGGAAGTTTCAGAGGATGGTTTGGTCTGGGCTTTTCATATGAGAAAAGATGTCCTATGGAGTGATGGAAAACCGGTTACTGCTCATGATATAGAATATGCAGTTAGAAGAACTTGTGATCCTGCCACTGCCTCTGATTATGCTTATGTGCTTTATATCATTAAAGGAGCCAAAGAGGTAAATACCGGTGAAATCACTGATCTAAGTTATATTGGTGTAAGGGCGGTAGATGATTATACAGTTCAATTTGCCCTGAATCATCCCGCTGGTTATTTCCCGAGTATTGCCGGGATGTGGGTAGCCAGACCTGTCCCTAAATGGGCTATCGAAAAATATGGTGACAAATGGACCGAAGCAGGAAACATCATAACCAATGGTCCCTATCTTTTGAAAGAATGGAAACATGAAGATGAAATAGTGATGGCAAAGAATCCTAAATTCTATGATGCGGATAAAGTAGATATTGATATAATTCATAGTGTGATTGTTGTAGAAGATTCTACCGCTATGGCTATGTATGAAGCTGGAGAATTAGATGCGTCACCTTGTCCCTTAGAAGATATAGACAGAGTAAAAGCTGATCCCGTTTTGAGCAAAGAATATGTTAATATACCCGATGTTTGCACCTATTATTATGGATTTAACAATACTAAGCCGCCAATGGATAATCCTTTAGTCCGTAAAGCATTTTCTGCTGCTATTAATAGACAAGCCTTGATCGATTTTGTTCTTAAGGGAGGGCAGACACCTGCCACTACCTTTACCTGTCCGGGCATCTTTGGTCACATACCACCAGCAGAAGGAGTAGGCATAGGTTATGACCCGGAAGCAGCTAAAAAATATTTAGCTGATGCAGGATACCCCGGAGGAAAAGGATTACCAGAAGTTACTTTAATGTTTAATACCTCTGAAGCTCATAGCAAGATTGCCCAGGCTATCCAACAGATGTGGAAAGAAGTATTAGGAGTAGAAGTTAATGTAATCAATCAAGAGTGGAAAGTGTATCTTAAGACTTTAAGTGAAGATGCTCCTCAGATCTATCGTTTAGGTTGGTGTGCTGATTATGCTGATGCCAATAACTGGGTCTATGAAGTTTTCCATTCTATCGATAGTGATAATAACCCCAAATGGAGTAATGCTGAATTTGACAGAGTAGTTGAACAGGCTGCCCGTGAATCTGATCCGGCAAAGAGATATGAGCTTTATAAACGCTCGGAACAGATCCTCTGTGAAGAAGAAGCTGCTATTGCTCCTATTTACTTCTATATGTTATCGCAGATGGTCAAACCCAATCTACACCGTACCTTCTCACCTTTGGGCGGAGAACATTTTGACCAGTGGAAAGTCGTAGAATAAAAAATTACTGAAAGAATTATTATTGGTATCCAATTGAATTTTTCTTGAATGTTTTTTCAAATAACCGTGCAGTCTTTTTAAAATTCTCAAGACTGCACGGTTATTTTTAGTTATTATTATTATTTTTTATTATTTTATGATATAATTTTTCATGTGGAATTATTTCATTAATAAAAATATTATTTTTTATATTAATAAAGAAAAAAAAGGAAAGGAGAAGATATGGTCAATTATATTATCAGGAGAATTTTATGGGCAATACCGGTTTTATTGGTAATATCCTTAATAACTTTTAGTTTGGGCCATGCTATCCCCGGAGGGCCTTTTGATAGAGAAAAAACATTACCCCAAGAGATTATTGCCAATTTAGAGGCTTATTACGGCTTGGATGACCCTCTATGGAAACAATATACCGATTATCTCTGGAATGCGCTTCATGGTGATCTTGGTCCCTCTTATTCTTCTCGAAGCAGGACAGTAAATGATATTATAAGCGAACATTTTCCGGTTTCAGCCCAATTAGGTGTTTTAGCTATGATGATCGCTATGGTAGTCGGAATTCCTTTGGGGATGGTTTCTGCTTTAAAACAAAATTCTTATATAGATTATTTTTGTATGTTTTTCGCACTACTTGGAGTTTCTGTTCCGGCAATGACTTTGGGGCCTGTCTTGGTCTGGTTTTTTGCTTTAAAGCTGAATATATTACCAGTCGCCCGATGGGGGACCTGGCAGCAGGCTATCTTGCCTGCTTTTACCCTGGGCATAGGCAGTGCTGCTCTGCTGGCAAGGTTAACCAGGGCTAGCATGTTACAAGTAATCAGAGAAGACTATATCAGGACAGCAAGGTCAAAAGGAGTTTCAGAGAAAAATGTAACCATTCATCATGCTCTGAAAAATGCACTCATTCCGGTAGTGACGGTTATTGGTCCTTTGTTTGCTGCTTTAGTTACCGGTTCATTAATTGTAGAGCAAATTTTTGCCATTCCCGGTTGTGGAAAATATTTTATTACCAGTGTTACTAACCGCGATTATCCAGTGATATTAGGTATCATGTTACTTTATGCAGTTCTTATCATTGTGGCAAATTTGTTAGTAGATTTAACCTACGCTTGGATTGACCCTCGGATTAAATATACTTAGGATAATTACAAAATTAAGGAGGATATATAATCTTGGAAGTGAATTTAAAAGAAAGAGATAATGAAGTTAAGGATAAGATAATTATTGATGAAAGACCTGAAGTGAGTTTATGGAAAGATGCTTTTCGAAGATTATTAAAAAATAAAATGGCCGTACTGGGAGGAATAATCATTCTTGTTTTACTTACTCTTGCAATTTTTGCTCCTTATATTGCTCCTTATCATTATGCAGAAGGCAGTCTTTTAGATAATTATGCTAAACCAGGTGCCAAGTATTTACTGGGAGCAGATTTTATGGGCAGGGATCTCTTAAGCAGGATTATTTATGGCACCAGAATATCCTTGAGCGTGGGCATAGTTGGGGCTCTTACTGCTTTTATAATCGGGATGTTTTACGGAGTTGTTTCGGGATATTATGGGGGAAAAGTTGATGATATTATGATGCGCTTTGTGGATATTATGTATGGCTTTCCTACTTTATTGTTAATTATTTTATTGATGGTGCTTTTTAAATCTACTTTTGCCATAGCTACTCCCGGAACTTTTGTTGGATACTT
Organism: Atribacterota bacterium; assembly: GCA_038203565.1. Taxonomy (GTDB): domain Bacteria; phylum Atribacterota; class Phoenicimicrobiia; order Phoenicimicrobiales; family Phoenicimicrobiaceae; genus Sediminicultor. The sequence continues at coordinate 10,471 of JBBRDV010000009.1, read as the reverse complement.
GAATGTTGTTGATAGGGCTTTTGGTGGACTATTTTTTATCTTCATCGGTATAGGGGTTACTGCCTGGCTTGAAATGGCCAGAATAGCCCGGGGAATGGCTCTCTCCTTACGGGAAAAGGAATTTGTAGAGGCCGCTCGGGCAACAGGAAACTTTAATTTACAGATAATATTAAAACATGTATTACCTAACTTGATAGGTCCCTGTATTGTAAGAGTAACTCTGGCAATACCCGGATATATTACCTTTGAAGCATTTTTGAGTTTCATCGGTTTAGGAGTAAATCCTCCTACTCCGAGTTGGGGAATGATGATATCAGAAGGATATAAAGCTATTCGTTCTTATCCTCATTTAGCTATATACCCAGGATTAGCCTTAGCTATCAGCATGATGGCTTTTAATTTTTTGGGTGATGGGTTACGCGATGCTTTGGATCCACGAATGAAATAGGTCTCTTATGCGCCCGTGGCTCAATGGATAGAGCAGGGGCTTCCTAAGCCCTTGGTTGGAAGTTCGACTCTTCTCGGGCGCACCATACTCAAAATCATTTTATCCAAAATAACTAATTAGGGGATTTTTGAATGAAAATTAATTTAGCCGATCAAATTGAAGAGATTTTGTTAGATTCTATAAAAAAAAATATAAGGCAGGATAATTTTCAGATTAAGGACATCCCCAAAATAATATTACTAATCCCTAAAAATGAATCCCATGGAGACTTATCCACTAATATCGCTATGCAATTATCCCGAGGATTGAAGTCAAAACCCTTAGATATTGCTAATTTTATTGTAAATAATTTAGATTTCCAGGGTGCAATGATAGATAAAGTTAAAATTGCCGGACCAGGTTTTATAAATTTTTGGTTGAATGAGAATTGGTTATATAAGATTCTGGATGAAATTAGAGAGCAGGGAGAGAATTATGGTAAAGTAAATTTAGGTCAAGGGAAGAGAATTCAAGTAGAATTTGTCAGCGTTAATCCTACCGGCCCCTTGCATGTCGGCCATGGAAAATGTGCAGCAGTAGGAGATGCTTTAAGCAGCATATTAAAAGCAGCAGGATATGAAGTAGAAAAAGAATACTATATAAATGACCAGGGGAGACAGATCAACCTCTTAGGCGAATCGGTTCAAGCAAGATACAATAGCCTTTTAGGAGGGAAGGAAGAATTTCCCGCTGATGGTTATAAAGGCGAATATATTGTCGATATAGCCAAAGAAGTGATAGATAAATTTCAAGACAAGTATAAAGGAAGAGACGATAAAGAAACCCAAGAGTTTTTTAAAGTGTTTACCTTAAAAAATATTTTATCAGGAATTAAAAAAGATTTAAGAGATTTTGGAGTAGAATTTGATGTTTGGTTTAGCGAAAGGTCGCTTTATAAGCAGAATATACTTCAAGAAGTGATAGAATTACTCAAGCAGCGAGGTTTTCTTTATGAAAAAGAAGGTGCATTCTGGTTAAAGTCTACCGACTTTGGTGACGAAAAAGACAGAGTAGTCATTCGGGCAAATAATATTCCTACTTATTTTGCTTCTGATATTGCGTACCATCAAAATAAGTATCAGCGGGGATTTGATAAGGTAATAGATGTTTGGGGCGCTGACCATCACGGCTATATTAAAAGAATGAAAGCCGCGACACAAGCCCTGGGTTATCCTGAAGGTTTTTTGGATGTGTTAATTGTGCAGTTCGTTACTTTACTAAAAGACGGCAAAGAAGTAGGCATGTCGACTCGAGGAGGAGAATTCGTTACTCTAAGAGATTTAATACGGGAAGTAGGCAAAGACGTGGCGCGTTACTTCTTTTTGATGAGGGGTTATGATAGTCATACCGAATTTGATCTTGATGTGGCTAAATCTCAATCTATGGAAAACCCGGTATATTATATTCAGTATGCTTATGCGAGGATATGTAGTATAATAAAAAAAGCTGAACAGGAAGGAATAAAAATTGATAAAAACAAAGAAGTTAATCTTCACTTATTGGATAAAGAGGAAGAGATTGAATTGATTAAAAAACTATCTTCCCTAAAAGAAGTGGTTAGAAAGAGCGCTTTAACCTGGAAACCACATCTTTTAACTACTTATCTTTATGATTTAGCTTCTTCGTTCCATAAGTATTATACTGTACACCGGGTAATTACTGAAGACAAAGAATTGACTAAAGCTCGCTTGATATTAATCGATTGCACCAGGATAGTATTATTTAATACCTTTAAGATTTTAGGGATTTCAGCTCCGGAGAGTATGTAGTATAGCATAGAGCGGGCAGCGTTTAGCGTATAGAAATACAGTAATTAGTAATAAGTAACGAGTTGCGAGTTTCAAGTTTTAAAAAGCCTTACAGTAAACTGAAAACTGATTTTTTTCATCTAAAAACCATAAACTAATAACTAAAAACCAAGAACTAATAACTAAGCATGGGGGAAGAAATTGGATACAACTAGATTTGTCATAATTACTGGTCTTTCTGGTGCAGGAAAAAGTATAGCGGTCAAGTGCTTTGAAGATTCTGAGTTTTTTTGTGTAGATAATATCCCTTCCCAGCTAATCCTCAAATTTGCTGAAATTTGTTTAAAATCAAAGGGGAAACTGTCAAAGATTGCTTTAGTGGTAGATATAAGAGGAGGGATATTTTTTAAGGATTTATACGAATCACTTGATTATTTAAAAGAATTAGGGATTAATCGAGAGATATTATTTTTAGAAGCAAATGATGAGATGTTGATGCACCGATTTAGCGGAACCAGGAGAAAACATCCTCTAAATATTTCAAACAACATTCTGGAAAACATACAAGCAGAGAGAGAACAATTAAAAGAATTAAGGTCACAAGCTAACTTAATAATAGATACTTCTGATTTAACTCCCAAACAATTAAGTAATGAAATTATCAGGAATTTTATAAAGGGAAAAGAACAAGAGATTCAGATAACCCTAATTTCTTTTGGATATAAATACGGCATTCCTATTGATGTAGACATAATCTTCGATGTTAGATTTCTTCCCAATCCCTTCTATATAGATAAATTAAAAAATTTGCCGGGGACCAACGAGAAGATTGAAAAATATGTAGCCGAATTTCCTGTAACCCAACATTTTATAGAAGTTTATTTTAATTTGTTGAATTATTTAATCCCTTATTATATTAAAGAAGGTAAGACATATCTGTCTATTGCTTTCGGATGCACCGGGGGCATACATAGATCGGTGGTTTTAATAAATAATTTAGCAAATTATTTAGGGGGGAAAGAATATAAGTTATTTGTGAAACACAGAGATATAAATAAAGAAGAAAGAAAGATTAAAGGTGACTTATGAGATTTGACTAAAAACTTAAAGCGAGAAGAGCAGAGCCATAGAATGTATAAAAATTTAGTGTAAGAGGCTCAATTTATCGAACCTGCAATAAAAACGGGACAGATAAATACGACCCTTACTTTAAAAACAATATTTTATACGAAAAAAGTTCAAAAAATATACCAAAGAAAGAGTTATATGTTATTTTCTTACCGAGTAAAAACTGAATTAGCCAGGATAATTCCCAGGAATATATCTGAACAGAGGGATGAATTGCTGGCATTTATAAAATTAAAAGGAAATATGGTTAAAACGGGTCAGAAGAAAAATTTAGTTATTATTTTAGAAGACCCTACTACCACACGAACTGCTTATAAATTGATTAAAAGGGTTTTTGAAATTTGTCCCTCAGTTAAAAAAGAAAATTTATCAAATACAAAAAAACAATATAAAGTTAAAATTCCTTTTTTAAAAGAAACTGAGAGAATTTTAAAAGAACTGAATTTAAGCTGGGGAAATGAACCCATACCCCACAAACAGTATATCGTAGGAAAAAGATTAAATTTAAATAAAAATTTTTCTAAAGATTCGTATTTAAGAGGAGCCTTTTTGGTAAATGGATTTGTAAATGATCCGGAAAAGATGTATCACTTAGAAATTTCCACAAATAATGAAGACGAAGCAAATTTTATCCATACTCTCTTTAACTATTATGGTTTAAACTCTCGGATAAGTTTTTGGAAGAAGAAATGGTTAGCATATTTAAAGAGAGGGGATAGCATATTTGAATTTTTAAGATTAATCGGGCTTCAGAATGCTTTATTATATTTTCAGGATATAAGAGCCAGAAAAGACGTCTTAAATATTGTAAATAGATTAGTTAATTGCGAAACGGCAAATTTAGATAAAATAGTTCTTTCTGCAGCTAAACAGTTACACGATATTGATGTGATAGAAAAGAAAATAGGTTTGCAGCATCTTTCACCGAGATTATCGTTGGTAGCTGAAGTACGTAAGAATCTACCTTATGCTAGTTTGCAGGAATTAGCTGAGGAAGTAGATTTTAAAATTACTAAATCGGGGATTTATCATCGGTTAAAGAAAATATCTCAGATTGCGGAAAGTTTATAAACTAAAAAATTTTTTCCCTCATACGATACTCGATAGGTAATATGCGATGCGAAAATGAATTTATAAAATAAAAATTAAATTTGGTATATTAAAATTTTTTTGATAAAATAATACAACTATATTAAAAGGGAGGAATTAAAATGTCAAATGTCATCTTAAAGAACCTTACTAAAAAATTTAAAGAAGTGGTTGCAGTAGATGATATAAGTATAGAGATAATGGATAAAGAATTTGCAGTCTTAGTCGGTCCGTCTGGTTGTGGAAAGACTACCACCTTGCGGGCAATTGCCGGTTTAGAGGAAGCAACTACGGGAGAGATATATATCGGCGATAAATTGGTAAATGATGTTCAGCCTAAAGATAGGGATATTGCTATGGTATTTCAAAACTACGCTCTTTATCCTCATATGGATGTTTACAATAATATGGCTTTTGGATTAAAATTGCGGAAATTTCCCAAGAAAGAGATAGACCAAAGAGTGCAGGAAGCAGCCGAGATTTTGGGGATAGAAAACTTATTAAAGAGAAAACCTAAGCAGTTATCCGGTGGACAAAGGCAGCGAGTGGCAGTAGGAAGAGCCATAGTAAGAAAACCAAAAGTGTTTTTATTTGATGAACCTCTTTCGAATTTGGATGCCAAGTTAAGAGTGGCCATGAGGGCAGAAATTAGCAAACTTCACCGTAGATTAGAGGCTACTATCATTTATGTAACTCATGATCAGGTAGAAGCAATGACTATGGCTAGTAGAATATTTATCATGAATGAGGGCCGTGTACACCAAATAGGTGCACCTTTAGAAGTTTATAGAAAACCGAATAATAAATTTGTGGCTGGTTTTATCGGTTCTCCGGCAATGAATTTTATAGATTCTAAAATTGTAAAGGAAAATGGAGACTATTTTATCGATGCAGAAAGTTTTAAAGTAAAAGCTCCCCAGGCTTTTTATTCTAAAATAGCAGATTATGCCGGGAAAGAAGTGATCTTTGGAGTAAGACCTGAGGATCTTCATGATAAGCAATTCGTTTCTAACACTACACCTTCTATTTCTAATACTATAAATACTAAAGCAGAAGTGATTGAACCCTTGGGGGCAGAGATCTTTATTTACCTTACTTGCGGAAAGCACTCTGTAATAGGGAAAATGGATTCACGTACCCAGATAGAAGTCGACCAAAGTATGGAAGTAGTATTAGATATGGAAAAGACTCATCTTTTTGATCCAAAAACTTTATTGGTTATAGTTTAGATGAAGTTTAATTTAAGTTTTAGTACCCAAGCTCGTTTTATATTCTAATAAGGCATAGAAAATATTTTATATTTTGAAAAAATTATATATAAGGTGTGCCAATATCATAAACAAGATAATAGTGGAGTTTGTGAGATGAAACCTGAATTATCATTGACACAAAAACAAAAATTAATTCTTACTCCCCAATTATATCAAGCGATTAGTATATTACAATTAAATTTAGTTGAACTAAAAGATTTAATCGATGAAGAATTAGTAGATAATCCCTTATTAGAAGTTAAACAAGAAACAGGTTCAATAACAGAAAAAGTAAATCAAGAGGAAAATGCTTTAACTCAAACCGAAGAATCTAATCAAGGAAGAGAAGAGAATAACTTTAATGATTGGTTAAGTTATCTCAAAGAAAAAGATTATCCACCTTTGCCCGATAGATCTGTAGCGGAGAAAGAAAATAGAGATGAAAATTTTATTTATTATAGAGAATCATTACAAGATTATCTGCTAATTCAATTAGGTATAGCGGTAAGCAGTGATATTGATTATAAGATTGGTGAATATTTAATAGGCAGCATAGACGATAACGGTTATTTAACGGTTGGCTTAGATGATATTTCTCTTGATTTAAACATAAAAAGAGATAAAATAAAAAAGATATTATCTTTGATTCAAAGGTTTGACCCGCCTGGAGTGGGAGCAAGAAATCTACAAGAATGTCTATTAATTCAGATAAAATATCTGGACATTAGCGATATAAAAATTGAGAAGATAATAAAATACCATTTACAGGATTTAGCCCGGAAATCATTTAAGATAATTGCTAAAGATCTGAAAATATCTGTATCTGAAGTTCAATCTTTGGCTGATGTAATTAAAAACTCCTTTGACCCTAAACCCGGCAGAAGAGTGGGAAACTTCAAGGAGGTCAAATATATACTTCCCGATTTGGTAATAATCAGGAAAATAGGAGGGGGATACAGAGTAATTTTTAATGATAGTTATTTGCCTCAAATAGAGATAAATCCTCGCTATAAAACGATTTTGGAAGCAGGTAATAATATTTCCCCTTATGACAAAGGAAAACTAATTAAAAAGGGAAGTATTTCTGACCATAAGATCAAAGATACTAAAAAATATGTCGAAGAAAAATTAAATTCTGCCATGTGGTTAATTAAAGGTATAGAGCAGAGAAAAAAAACTATATATCGTATTGCTGAAACTTTAATAGAATACCAGAAGGGTTTTTTAGATAAAGGAATTTTATATATAAAACCCCTAACTTTAAGGAAGTTAGCAGACAGATTAGAAATTCACGAATCTACTGTGTCAAGGGCGATTCAGAACAAGATGATGCAAACTCCTCGGGGACTTCTTAAGATGAAATTTTTCTTTTCTAAAGGAGTGAACAAGAAAAGCGGAGGCACTGTCTCTACCGATAAGATAAAAAAGTTAGTAAAAGAATATGTCAGCAATGAGAATTGTTTAAAACCATGTAGTGATCAGAAGTTAGCAGATTTATTGAGCGAAAAAGGCGGGGTAAATATTTCTCGGCGAACAGTGGCTAAATATCGAGAGATATTGAAAATACCATCTTCTAATCTGCGTAAAAGATTTAGTATTTAGTTAGCTAGTTACCTAGTTCACTGGTTTGATATTAATTTATTAACCAAACTAACCAAGTGACCAACTAACTAGCTGATTAATTAGTAATTTATTAAAATAAAAAATAAGGAGGAGAGGAATGACCATAAAAGTAGGAATTAACGGATTCGGAAGAATCGGGAGGAATGTTTTTAGAGCTGGGTTAAAAGAAAAAGAAATAGATTTTGTAGCAGTAAATGATATAACCGATGCTAAAACATTAGCGCATCTATTAAAATATGATTCTGTTCATGGTAAATTACCAGAAGTAAAATTAGAAGATGATAATATTTTAGTTGGAGAGAGAAGATTAAAAGTATTGAGTGAAAGGGATCCCTCTAATCTTCCCTGGAAAGATTTAGGGGTAGAAGTTGTTATTGAATCTACGGGGATTTTTAGAGATAGAGAAGGAGCTTCAAAACACTTAACTGCTGGAGCAAAAAAAGTGGTTATATCTGCACCTGCTAAAGGAGAGGACATAACTATAGTAATAGGTGTTAATGAAGATAAGTATATACCTGAAAAACATAATATCATATCTAATGCTTCCTGTACAACTAATTGTCTTGCGCCAGTTGCAAAGGTTCTATATGATATATTTGGAATCGAGAAAGGGGTAATGACTACCATACACTCTTATACTGCAGATCAGAGTTTAATGGACCTCCCACATAAAGACTTAAGAAGAGCCAGAGCAGCGGCGCTATCTATAATTCCAACTACTACCGGAGCAGCAGAGGCAACGAGTTTAGTAATTCCAGAATTAAAAGGAAAATTAACAGGTATGGCTTTTCGTGTTCCTACACCCAATGTTTCAGTTGTGGATTTAGCAGTGATACTAAGAAAGAAAACAAGTCCGGAAGAAATTAATCAATCTTTTAAGGAAGCCTCACAGGGCAGTTTAAAGGGAATTTTAGATTATACTGAAGAACCTTTAGTTTCCATAGATTTTAACGGGAACTCTTATTCTTCTATTGTTGATGGATTGTCTACTTTAGTAATAGATGGTAATTTAGCTAAAATTATAGCTTGGTATGATAATGAATGGGCTTATTCATGCAGAATCTTAGATCTTATAAAATATATTTGGAAATAAATATAGTATATAGTATATCGTATATCGTTAAGAAAATAATAATGAGTATATAAAAGTTAATACTTGTAATATCCAGTAATATTAATACATATTATGTATAAAATAAAAGAAAAAGTTTTAAATTTTAAATTATGACTTTCTAACGCAATATTCGATACTCGATACGATATACTAAATTAGATAGACGGGGGTTAAAATAATGCGTATTCCAGTAATTGCTGGAAACTGGAAGATGAATAAAAATATCGTAGAATCAGTATCTTTGGTTAAAGAACTAAAAGATTTTGTTCGTGGAATCAAAGGAGTAGATATTGTAGTTTGTCCACCTTTTACTTCTCTTTGGGTGGTAAAAGAGATAATTAATGGCACAAACATCCATCTGGGAGCTCAGAATATATATTGGGAAACCAAAGGGGCATTTACCGGAGAAACATCTCCCCTGATGCTTAAAGATGTGGGATGTGAATATATAATACTGGGTCATTCCGAGAGAAGACAATATTTTAAAGAGACTTCTGAAGAGGTTGCCAAGAAGACCGAAACCGCACTTTCAGTTAATCTTGTACCTATCGTGTGTGTAGGCGAAAATTTAAAGGAAAGAGAAAGTGGTGAAACCAAGGCTCTAATAGAACAGGAGATTAAGGCTTTATTTTCAAAAATCGATTCTACCTTAGCAGGAAGAATAATTGTAGCCTATGAACCTATATGGGCTATCGGTACAGGCAGGTCTAGTAGCTCGCAGGATGCTAATATAGTAATTAAATTTATTAGAGAATTATTTTCCTCTGAATATGGAAGTAAAATAGCTGAACGAATAAGAATCTTGTATGGTGGGAGTGTAAACCCTCAAAATATTTCTGAGTTTATGAATGAATCAGATATTGATGGAGCTTTAGTTGGGGGAGCAAGTTTACATGCTTTAAGTTTCTCTCAAATAGTAAAAGCAACTGAAATATTATAAAGTAAGTGTAAACTTTAGCGGGGTAGTTAGATAAAAAGAAGAATACTACTTTTTTTGTATCTTTTCTTCTCTTTCTTAACTTGATACTCGATACTTTCTTTAGATATCTTGAACTTAACCTATAATTGTGTTAAAATAAAAAACCGAAATTGTTGAGAGAATAAATATATTGTATAGAAATTTCCTTTTTCCAAAGCCCTGCTTAGCACTTAGTAGATACTTGCTTAACAGGGTAAGTCTATTGTAAATAAAATAGTTGTGTTTAAGAGCTCTAATTGTGTACCTTGTATTTTATATTTAATACTAATGACTAACGACTAATTTAATCTAATTTTTATGAGAGGAGTTACAGAATGCCTATAACATTAATGATAATTCAGATTATCACAAGCATAGCTTTGATTTTAGCAGTGATACTTCAGCATAGAAAGTCAAGTAGAGCTTCAGGTATTTTTGGTGGAGGGACAACTGCCGATTATGGAGGGAAGAAAGGCAAAGAAGCATTTTTAATGAAACTTACTACTGTTATAGCGGTGCTTTTTATGTTGTCTTCGCTTTTACTTAGTTTAATTAAATAGAGGGAAATTCTTTGTGAGGAAGGTGTATTCGGAACCCATTAGGAGTAAAATAGAAAATTCAAAATTAAAGTGAATGATGTAAAAATAAGTGTTTAATGGAGGGAAAAGGTAAATGGAGGATTTACTGTTACAGGTTAAAGATTTAAAGACCTATTTTTATACTGATGATGGTGTGGTTAAAGCAGTTGATGGTGTTGATTTTACCATAAGAAAAGGGGAAACACTGGGCATGGTAGGTGAGTCAGGCTGTGGAAAAAGCGTTACTGCTCTTTCCGTATTAAGATTGATTCAGGAACCACCGGGGAAGATTGTTAGCGGTGAAATTTGCTTTAAAGGTGAAGAATTACTAAAGAAAAACCCCGAAGAAATGAGAAAGATTAGAGGGAACGATATTTCCATGATCTTCCAGGAACCAATGACCTCCTTAAACCCGGTATATACTATTGGTGAACAGATTTCAGAAGCTATAGTGCTCCATCAAAAATTAGGTAAAGAAAAAGCCTTAAAAAAAACC
>JBBRDV010000008.1:0-36101 GCA_038203565.1 Atribacterota bacterium | reverse complement strand
ACATCGTCATTATTCCTAACCCACCGCATTGCAAGAGAATCAGGATAATTGATTGCCCAAAAGTAGAAAAATCTTTTCCGGTATCCAGCACAATCAATCCGGTGACACAGGTGGCGGAAGTAGCAGTAAAAAGGGCATTAATAAAACCTATGCTCTTTTGTGTGCTGGAAGCTGCAGGAAGATTAAGAAGTATGGTGCCCACAGCAATTGCCGAAAGAAACCCTAATACCAATAACTGAGGTGGTGATAGTTTTTTTTCTTTTACCGTTTTAATAAGTGGTATAGTTCTTTACCTCGTTTTCAAATTTCGCTTTCAATTTAAATTGCTATTTTCTCCAAAATTCCGGAACTACCAGAATCAAGACCGTATATATTTCCAATCGACCCAATAACATGCAGAGGGTTAAAACAATTTTCCCTAAAGGCGGTATAAAGGCATAAGTTTGAGCTGGACCGACTAGTCCAAGACCAGGTCCCACATTCCCTAAAGTAGCGGCAACTGATGACATGGCACTGACTATATCCAATCCCAATGTAGTCATTATAAAAGAAGAGATAACAAAAATAAAGATGTAGAGAAAGAAAAATCCGGTAATGTTACGCATCACATCTTCAGAAACTATTTTATCTCCTAATCTAATCGGAGATACCGCTTGAGGATGAATCAATTTACGAAATTCTCTATGGGCTTGTTTGATGAGAAGGAGGATTCGAATATTTTTAATAGCTCCTCCGGTCGAACCGGCACAACCACCTATGAACATCAAAACAAGTAAAATACTTTTGGAAAATGCCGGCCAGGTATCATAGTCAGCGGTTACAAAACCAGTAGTAGTGACCATAGAGACAACCTGGAAGGAAGCATATCTTAGAGCAGTAAAGATTGAGTTATAAATAGCCACTCTTAGTTCGGTAGTAATGGCTAGAATAGCCATGAGAACTACTCCTCCGTAAAAAAGGAATTCTCTATCTTTGAATAAACTTTTTATATTTCCATGAAGGGTTTGATAGTGTAAGGTGAAATTTGCTCCGGCTATAAACATAAAGAAAATGATAATTATTTCAAAAACCGGATTATTATAAGCACCTATACTTAAATTTCTGGGGTTGAAACCTCCTGTGGCCATAGTTCCGAACATATTAGTAAGAGCTTCAAATAGAGGCATTCCGGTAAAATATAAACATCCAACCTGTAAAGCAGATATGATGATATAGACTTGCCACAAAAGTTTAGCACTTTCTTTAATTCTTGGTTTTAATCTATCTTTTTCAGGTCCGGGTACTTCTGATTTAAATAATTGCATCCCTCCTGCTCCTAAAGCCGGAAGGATAGCTACTACCAAAACTATAATTCCCATGCCGCCCAACCATTGGATAAAATTCCGCCAGAAAAGAATTGCATAAGGTTTTCCTTCAATGATGGAAAGTAGAGTAGCCCCGGTAGTGGTAAATCCGGACATTGATTCAAAATAGGCATCAATAAAACTAGAAAAAGTGCCGGTAAATAAAAAAGGGAGTGCTCCAAAACCAGCAGCCAATATCCAACCCAGGGTAGCAATAGCAAATCCTTCTTTATGACCGATAGGTTCTTTTGAAGGGAATAATTTCCATAACAAAAGACCGCTTAAAGAAGTAATAGCCATAGAAAGTAAGAAAGCATTTATTACTGTTTCCTGATAGTAAATAGCATACAAAAGAGGAAACAACATACTTAATCCTAAGAAAAATAAAAGGCTACCTAAGGTATTTAGGACAATCTTATATTTCAATTTTATTTCTCCCCACCATCGAATACTTTTTCAATTTCATTTATATCAGATGATAAGGAAAATATAATTATCTCATCTTCAGGTTGAATGGTATCATTGCCATGAGGAATAATAACTTCATCTTTACGAACAATTGCACCGATAATGGTATTTTGGGGTAAATTAGCTTTTTTTAATGGTGTATTAATAATTTTTGAGTGAGGGCTAACTATCAATTCAATAACTTCGGCTTCTCCTTCTTTCAATAAAATTAGAGAAATTATTTTCCCTTTTCGAATAAATCGTAAGATGGCAGAAGCAGTAGTCATTCTGGGATTTACTACAGCATCTACTCCAATTTTTTCCAGTATGGAAATATAGTTTATTCTATCTACTTTGGCAATTACCTTTTTTGTGCCCAGATGTTTGGCTAACAAGGCTACTAAAAGATTATCTTCATCAAATCCGGTGACTGCAACGAAACCATCAGTGGTTTCTATACCTTCAGATTTTAAAAGATCAATATTGGTACCATCGCCATTTATTACCAAGGTGCGAGGAAGGCTTTCAGCAATTTTTTCACATTTTTCTTTATCTCTTTCAATTAATTTAGTATTAATGCCGAGTTTTGTTAATATTGCGGCAGTTTGAATACCAATTCTGCTTCCTCCAAAAATCATAACATTTTGCATATTTAGAGGTTTTTCATTGAAAATTTCATTTAATCCTGAAAAATCATCTTTTTTAATTAATATATATAAATTATCGTCTTTAATAATTTTTTCTTCTCCGCCAGGAATAATTATTTTATCATTTCGGTAGATAGCAGCAACTAATATAGGATGTTTAAAAGTGATAGCTTTTAATTGTTGGTTGATAAAAGGAAAGCCTTCTTTAACTTTAAGTTCAAAAAGCTGAACCTTCCCCCCAGCGAAGCTCTGGACTTGAGCAACATTTATTGGGGATTTAAGTAATTTAACTATTTCCTTGGCGGTAGCTCTTTCCGGATTAATGGTAAGATCTATTCCTAACTTTTCTCGCGACAAGGCATTGGAATACAGGTATTCAGGATTTCGAATACGGGCAATTTTTTGAGGTACACCAAATTGCTTAGCAGTCATGCAGGCTATCATGTTTACTTCATCGCTACTGGTTACAGCAATTACCATATCTGTTTGTTGAATTCCCGCTTCTTCTAAAGTACGAACATTCGCTCCATTACCCAAAATAGTTAGTACATCCAAATTCACTTGAGCAGACTGTCTGATCATATCATTTTTTTCGATTAAGGTTATATCATGTTTTTCCGAAGAAAGGGTTTTGGCTATTTGGCAACCGACTTTGCCTGCCCCTATGATAATTATTTTCAAGAGATTCATCACCTCGTTTTATTTTTCTGCGATCTTTAAAGTAAATCAGTAATTTATTGGATCCTTTTAACTAAAAAAAGAGAAACTATTCGATTTTAGTTTCTCTGAAATATTTTAAAAATATGTCCTGATTATCATATCTCCTTTCGCGCTGACGAGGTTAGCTGACGGATTCGAGCTGAAAGGATTGCCCTACTCATTACTGAAATTTGAAGTAATGAGATTCACCCCAAAAGCTTGGTTCCCCCGTTCTTTTTTAAGGGATTTAGCGATTAAAATAGAATAGTCCTTTTTTACTTATTTTACTTACGAATTTTATACTCTTTTTCTGTATTTGTCAAACTAAGATTCGTAAGACAATCTACCAGGGGACGGTCCTTTGGCAGGTTTTTTAAACAAGTTTTGCAGAGGTTTTATAGATTTTTTCTTGACAGAAAGGATAGTTTGGAGTATAAATAAATATAGAAAATAAAGTTGACAAAAATAGTATGAAAAGGAAGGGAAATTGAGATGCCAAACTATGATTTTAAATGTCAGGATTGTCACGAAACCTTTGAGGTTAGAGCAACTATCAAAGAGATGGAGGAAGGTAAAATATCTTGTGTAAAATGTAATAGCAAGAATATAAAAAGGATTTTTAATGGCTGCGGATTCTGTACCGGAAAGACTTCGTCCCCGATGAGTTCAAGCTCAAGTTCTTGCAGCTCGTGTTCATCTGGTTCTTGCTCGACCTGTGGATAAGAAATAAAAAATTTCCTAAGAAATTTGTCATTACGAGGCAATAAAGTGACGAAGTAATCTCGACACAGGATTGCTTCGCTCCCTGAGATCACAATGACAGTTTTGTCGAGATAGCAATAATTTAACTGCTGCAGAACAGATTTTGTTTTTAAAAATTAAAATTAAAAGTAAAAGACTGAACTATCGATGAAAAGAAATTATAATTTGTTATTGGTTAACCCCTGGATTTATGATTTTACAGCTTATGATTTTTGGTCTAAACCCTTAGGATTATTATATATTGCCAGCATTTTGATAGAACAGGATTATAAGATTAGTTATATAGACTGTATGGACCGTTATAATCGGGAAATATTGAAATTACAGAACAGAGAGTTGCCTCAGAAGGATGAATTTGGCCGAGGGCCTTTCTATAAAGAAGAGGTTAAAAAACCAGAAGTTTTAAAAAATATCCCGCGCCGTTTTAGCCGATATGGACTTACTGAAGATGTCTTTATAAATGAATTAACGAAAATATCCTCACCTCAGGCAGTATTGATTTTAGAGGGATTAATCCATAAAAAATTAGCCGTTAGGCTTCATACTCCTAATGGTATTCATGTTCTAATGATCAACGAAAAAATAGCCCTTAAGATGTACCAAGCGGGAGTGAAGACCATCAGATTGGGTTTTGAGACAGTAGATCCTCGTCTCCAGTCAGAAACGGGGGGTAAGGTAACCAATCTTGAATTTAAAAAGGCAGTGGATTATCTTTTAAAAGCAGGGTTCAAAACTTCTCAAATTGGTGCTTATATTTTAATCGGGTTACCTGGACAGAATTTACAGGAAATTATTGATTCTATCCGTTTTGTGATAGATTGTGGGGCTCATCCGCGTTTGGTTAAATTTTCTGCTATCCCGGGCACCAAAATCTGGAGCGAAGCCAAATCCCATTTTAATTTAGAAGGAGAAGTTGACCCCCCTTTTTCATAATGATGCACTTTTGTCTTATTTATCACCGGATATCACCATTAAAGCCTACCAGCAGATGAAATCAACAGCAAGAATATAAAATAATATAAACCAAATGTGTTATAATTAAAATAAAATGTACTATGGATTTTCGAATATAATCATTGGAGGTGATTTAAAAAAATAGGTTATCCCCAGGCTATAAAAGTAAACATGGGCAAGAAACAAAAGAGAACAAAAATAGCTTACATAGATTAGAAGATGTGGATATTTTATAAAGCATTCAATATTATAAGGAGGAGAAACGAATGGTACTGTTAAAAGTCTCATCTAAGTCGAATCCTAAAGCAGTAGCCGGTGCTTTATCAGGAGTAATAAGGGAAGAAGGAAAAGCAGAATTACAAGCCATAGGGGCAGGAGCAGTAAATCAGGCAGTTAAGGCGATTGCTATTGCTCGGGGTTTTATCGCAACCAGTGGTATTAATTTAGTCTGTATACCAGCTTTTGTAGATGTAGAAATTGAAGGAGAAGAAAGGACTGCTATTAAATTTTTAGTTATGCCCGGATAAAAGATTGTATTTTCAATATCACTCCAGGCGAAAAGTAACAGGAAAAATTAGAAGTTATTAAAAATAAGGGTTAGCTTAGAAAGCAATTTATAGCTAAAGTGATTTTACGAAAAAAGAAGATTTAAAAAATATTAGAGTAAAAAAAAGGGGGTAAGATTAGTATGGATAAAAATAAGGAGAAAAAAGAAAAAACAGAGGATGTGGCTACCCAGGAAACCGAAAAAATAGCTGGGGAAATGAAGAAAGAAGAAAAAAAAGAAGAAAAAATTAAGGTTAAAGAAATTTTAGGAGAAGTAAGTATCGTACCGGAGGTAATAGCAACCATAATTAGCAGAACAGTAATCGGCATACCTGGAGTAGCCGGATTAGCTACTCGTGCCAAAGGGGGGATAGGAACTTTATTGGGAACCAAAGAATTAGAAAAAGGGATTAATGTTGACCTTAGAGAAAATAAAGAAGTTTCTACCACTCTTTCGGTTATTTTAGAGTATGGTTCCATAATAATTGATGTAGCTAAGGAGATCCAGAAGAAGGTAAAAGAGGAATTAGAAACTAAAACCGGACTTAAGGTTACCGGGATAAATGTAAACATTCAGGGTGTGCATATAGAAGAAAAGAAGTAGTTATTATATCAAATGGAATAGGCCTATCAGGTTTTAAAAATTACCTGAATAGGCCTATTTACACTTAACTTGTTAATATAATCAAAATATTTTCTTATTTTACCTTCTCTTTTAATTCCTTGCCTGCTTTAAAGAATGGTACATTTAAAGCTTTTACTTGGATTTTTTCACCAGTACGTGGATTTCTTGCCATTCTCGCGGCTCTTTTTCTGGCACCAAAAGTTCCGAATCCTACTAATCTAACTGCGTCACCCTTGGCTAAGGAACCAGTAATAGTATCGAATACACATTCGACAGCTTTTTTAGCTTCCCGTTTGGTAACACCAATTTCATTTGCTACATTATCGATTAATTCGCCTTTGTTCACTATTCACACCTCCTTTCATTTTTAAAAATATCCTAAAATAAATAAAATACAAGTATTTCTAAGCATTTCAAGACTACTACTTATATATTATACGACAAGCGTTTTAAAAATCCTTCTTTTTTTAGAAATTATTTTTAATTTTTTAAGAAAAAACAGTGTTTTCAAGCATTTTTTATAAATTAAATCCAAATTGTCGAGCTAGGAAATAGATTTATGATATATAAAATAGGAACATGTTGAGTAATTATAAAAGAAATTGTTATATATTGCAAGTGTTTTTAAATTTTACTTTATTGAGCAGAGGTTAATTATAACACCTTTTTTGAAGCGGTTATTTAAATTTGTTGGTGATAACTGCGTTGTGGGGGCACAATGAATTGTGCCCCCACCATATTATTACCTTTTTTTCTGTGGGTATGATGCTTCGCGCCCTTTGTATATATTACTATTTCTATTTTACTTTTTGATTGTAACTATGATATAATATAAAAGAAAGTAGGTAGGTTCGTAGTGAGAAACCCATGACTAAAAAAGGAGGATTTTAAAAATGTTAAGAAGTATATTGTTTAAAAAGAGAGGAAAAATATTTACCTGTATTTTTATTGCTTTAATAGTGTTTCTTTGGTTAGGTATTTACGGAATTAATTTTGCTCAAAGCCCCAGCCCAGAGGAAGTCGAAAAGATGAAAAGCATTCAAATTATCAATCCTCATCCACCATTTTCTCTTAGATTATGGCTGGATAAAGAGCGGGGGACTGCCTATGTGCCTGGGGAGAAAATTAAAATTTCGTTCCAGGCTTCCCAGGATTCCTTTGTAACACTTTATAACTATGATACCGCAGGTAGAGTGAAAATTATCTTCCCTAATCAGTATTCACCACATAATTTTATAAGAGCAGGACAAAATTATTCCGTTGATGGACTGATTGACCCAAATACCAGGGCGGGGATTGAATATGTTCAGGGATTTGCCACTTCCAGACCGATACTTATTACCGATAGAGAACAAGATCTAATTTCTAAAGAGTTTATGCCAGAAGTAAATAAAGATTATAAAAATTTTACCAACACCATTAAAGGCATAATAGTATCCCAACCTCCTGTTGCCTGGGCTTCGAGTAATCTATTAAGTTATACGGTAAGGCCAATAACTCCGCCGCCGCCTCCTCCTGCTAATTATGGTAGGATTATAGTCACTTCCCAACCCCAGGGGGCAAAGGTATATCTGGATAATGTTTATAAAGGGGTGACTCCTTTAAATTTAGACCGAGTTACCTCTGGCCAGCATCATATTAAGTTAGTAATGGCAGGTTATCAGGATTGGAGTAATTATGTCTCAGTTTCACCTTCTCGGACTACTACAGTGTCTGCTGATTTAATTCCTTTAGCTGTATATGGTTCGATTTCTATTTACTGTAATCAGGGTAATGCCAGGATTTATTTAGATGGAAGTAGCCAGAGAACAACTTCTGCTAACAAGTCGGTAGAATTAAAGAATGTTGTACAGGGTCAGCACGAATTAATGATTACCAAAGATGGTTTTCAGCAATGGGTTAGTACTATTTTGGTTACAGCTAACCAAACTCATTCGGTCTCTGCTTACTTAGTTCCCGAAATCAACTATAATGGCTCTATTGCTGTTTACTGCAATGTCAGCGGAGCAAAAATATTTTTAAATGGAACCTATAAGGTAGCGAGCCTTTCTTCTCAACCAAAAACGTTAGAGGAAATTAAAGAAGGGCAATATGAAATTACTCTAATTAAGGATGGATATAGAACCTGGGTAGAAGATATTTGGATATATGCCGGTGAGACGACTCCTCTCTCTGTCGAAATGAATAAGATAGAGTATTAAATAATGTTAATTAGAAATATAGAGTTGAGATAGATGAGAAAAATATATTGATGGTTCTTCACTAAATATTCATTCAGGTTTAAGTAAAAAACAGGTTAGAAATCACTCTAACCTGTTTTTTACTTAAAAACCTATTTAAATTTATTGTAAGGAGGATAGAACAAGATATGAACGAGATTGAAGTAGTCATTATCGGAGGAGGACCTGGCGGATATGTAGCCGCCATAAAAGCAGCTCATTTAGGATTAAAAGCACTGCTGGTGGAAAAGGATAAGTTGGGAGGAGTCTGTTTAAATTGGGGTTGTATTCCCACCAAGGCTTTAGTAAGTACTGCAGAGCTATTAAACAATCTACAAAGGGCCGGGGAATTTGGGATTCAGGTTAAAGATTATTCTTTTGATTTTTCTGCCATAATGAAGCGGAAAGACATGATAACCCAAAGATTATCCTCTGGAGTAGGACAGTTGATGAAAGCCAACCAGGTAAGAGTAATAAAAGGGGAAGGGCAGATCATTGAACCGGGGACAGTGGAAGTTACCGGTACTGCAGGAGAAAAAGAGATTATAAAGACCAAAAATATCATCATTGCTACCGGTTCAAAGGTGATGAGACTTCCGATACCAGGTATAGATACTGAAGGAGTAATAACCAGTAATGAAGCCCTATCCTTGAGCGAACTGCCCTCCAGGATGTTAATTATAGGAGGTGGAGTAGTGGGTATAGAATTCGCCGGTATCTTTAAGGCTTTAGGAGTGGAAGTCACCGTAGTAGAGATGCTCCCCAGGATTTTACTCCCCATAGATGAAGAGATAGCCCGCAGGCTTACTCAACTCCTGAAAAGAAAAGGGATTGAAATTCTTACTGATTCTAAAGTTAAGGCGATAAAGAAGAACCATCAGAATTTAGAAGTTCTGATTTCCACTACCGACGGAGAAAAAAAAATAGAGACCGAAAAAGTACTGTTAGCTGCCGGTAGGGTACCTGAACTGGGGAATATAGATGTCCAAGGATTGGGTATCGAATTAGATAAGGGAGCGATTAAAGTAGATGAAAAGATGAGGACCAATATTCCCGGTATCTATGCGGTCGGAGATGTGGTAGGCAAGATAATGTTAGCCCATGTCGCTTCCCGAGAAGGGATAGTCGCGGTAGAGAATATCTCCGGTAAAGAGGTTTTGATGAATTATAAAGTTGTTCCTAATTGTGTATTTTCCATGCCAGAAGTAGCGAGTGTGGGGCTAACTGAAGAGGAAGCCAGAAAAGAAAACGATAACATTAAAGTCTCCAAATTCCCCTTTATGGCAAACGGTAAGGCCCTGGGTATGGGAGAGACTGAAGGAATGGTAAAAATAATTGCTAATGCTGATACTTCTGAACTCTTAGGTTTTCACATCCTAGGAGCTCATGCCAGTGACCTGATTGCCGAAGGGACCCTGGGCCTATCTATGAAGGCTACTGCTTTCGAGATTGTAAATACTATCCACGCTCATCCCACCCTGGCAGAGGCCATCGCCGAAGCAGCAGAAGGGATAACCGGCAAACCTATTCATCTGGCCAGAGGATAATTTTTAAAGTTTGTCAGGTAAAATGGGGAGGGAACTATGAGATTAAACGTAAAAGATGTAGATAAATGTATTGGCTGTCAGAGTTGTATGTTTGCCTGTGCCCGGCGAAAAGGTGAGGCAGGTTTAGCCAGATCCAGTATAGGGATAAGGTCTGCCGGGGGGATGGAACGAGGATTTATCGTAGTGGTCTGCCGGGCCTGTTCTGACCCGCCCTGTGCCAGAGTATGCCCTACCAGTGCTTTAGTGCCTAAAGAAGGCGGAGGAGTAAAGCTGGATATTACCAAATGTATCGGATGCGGATATTGCAAAGATGCCTGTATCATAGGAGCCATATTTTGGGATGATGAAATTAATAAACCGATGGTCTGCACCTATTGCGGCTATTGTGCAAAATTCTGTCCACATGAGGTACTGAAATTAGAGAAAGGGGGCTCTTAAAATGTTTAAAGATGATGTCCTGGCCAATGTTCTTTATATAGACCTTTCTCAGAAGAAATATTGGGTAGAAAGAAGAGAAGATATTTTTGAAAAGTACTTGGGTGGAGCAGGAGTGGCTATTCAGCTTCTTATGGAAGAATGTCCTGCCGGTAGTGACCCTTTAGGTCCGGAAAATCCTATTATATTTGCAGTCGGACCCTTGACAGGTTTATTCCCTCTGGCCTCAAAGACCGTAGCTATGTTTAAGTCTCCTCATACCGGTAATTTGGGGGAGAGCCACTGTGGAGGAAGGAGTGCGGTAGCTCTTCGTTTAGCCGGATATGGGGCAATGGTAATAAAAGGGGCAAGTTCTACCCCTTTATATTTAGCCATTCATGGTGACCGAATCTATTTCAGGGATGCTTCCGCCCTATGGGGGATGACTAACAATTTTACGGTAGGGAGAATTATACGACAAAATGAACCGGCTGCAGGATTAAGGACTATAATGCGGATAGGAGGAGCAGGGGAGAAGTTAATTCCTTATGCCTGTGTTACTACTGAAACCTATCGGCATTTTGGCAGATTAGGCTTGGGAGCGGTGTTTGGCAGTAAAAAATTGAAGGCAGTAGTAATATCCGGTAAACATTCTCTTCCTACCGGGGATAAAACCAAATATCGGAAGATATATGACCATATCTATAAGGAGGCTACTTCCTCACCGGTGATGAAGAAATACCATGACCTCGGGACTGCTGAGAATATCCTTCCCTTAAATGAATTGGGCGGACTGCCTACCCGCAATCTTAAAGAAGCAAAATTTGAAGGAGCTTTAAATATATCCGGAGAGAAGCTGGCAGAGGGATATTTAGGCCGACGGTTAGCCTGTTCTCACTGTCCGGTAGGCTGTATTCACATTGCTGCGCTCAGGGAGCCTTACGAGGATGAATCATATTTCTATAAAACATCCATGATTTCTTATGATTATGAACCTATTTATGCCCTGGGGTCAATGCTTGGTATATCTGATACTGAAGGACTCTTAAAACTGATTGACCAGGTAGAAAGATTAGGTCTGGATTCTATGAGTAGCGGGGTAATTTTGGCCTGGGCTACAGAGGCTCAAGAGAGAGGAATTATTTCCGAAAAAGAAACTCAAGATATTAAATTTAGATGGGGGGATTATTCCTCCTATATTAAAGCAGTGCATTTTATTTTAGAACAGCCAAATCAGTTCTATCAGGCCCTGGCCCGGGGAGTCGAATATGCTGCCCAACAATACGGGGGAGAAGATTTTGCCCTTGCTTTTGGTGGAAATGAAATGGCAGGATACCATACCGGTCCGGCTGCTCACATCGGCCTTTTGGTTGGGGCAAGACATAGTCATTTGGATAATGGTGGATACAGTATAGATCAGAAGATTTTGACCAAAGAGAAGATTAGTCCCGAAAGATTAGCGAAAGAATTGTTAACCGAAGAACGCTGGCGTCAAATCCTCTCCAGTCTGGTAATTTGTTTCTTTGCTCGTGGTATATATACCCCAGAGATTTGTTCTGAGGCTCTCTCTTCGGCAGGTTTTGATATTGCCAAAGAAGATCTTATGGGCATAGGAGAAAAGATTCACCAGGAAAAATACAGATTTAAAATTCAGGAAGGATTTTCACTGGATAAATATCATTTACCAGAAAGAATCTTTGAAACTCCTTCTTTAGTGGGTAAAATTGACAAGACTTTTGTGGACAAAGTGGTGAAGTGTGTTAAGAACGAAATTTTTTAAATAGGGACACATCCCATTTTTTTAAATAGGGACACATCCCATTTTTCTCTTTAACAAGATAAAAATGGGATGTGTCCCTATTTAAATTTATTCTCTTATTCTAGGTGAGATAGAATAATATACCTAAAAAATGAGAAATGCTTCCACCTAAAACAAAAAGATGCCAGATGGGGTGGTGATAAGGCAATCTTTTCCATAAATAAAATACTATTCCTAAAATATAACAAGCTCCTCCGATAAAAAGCCAGATAATTAATCCCCGGGGGAACATCTGTATGATTGGTTTTATGGCGATAACCACCAGTAATCCCATAACTACATAAGATAATACCAATAAAGCTTTAAGTTTATCCAGAAGGAGTGCAGTTACAATAATTCCTCCTATTGCCATTACCCAGGCAACTCCAAAAAGAGTCCATCCCCAGGCACCTCTCATAAGCGTAAGAGTAACAGGAGTGTAGCTTCCTGCAATAAGAAGATAGATCGCTGAATGGTCCAGAATTCTGAAAATATTTTTTACCTTTGAGTTTACAAAGCCATGGTAAAGGGTGGAAGATAGATAAAGCAAGACCAGTGTAGCTCCATATATACTGAAACTCACTATTCTCCAGGCATCTCCACGCCTGCTGGCAAGAACAACCAAAATTACCAGAGCAGCAATGCTTAAAGCCGCTCCGATACCGTGAGTAATGCTGTTGGCGATTTCCTCACCCAAGGTCTGAGTTTTAAGTGAAAGAGTTTGTGTTTTTAAAACATTTCTCTCGTTTTCTAAATTTTTCATTTGACGATATTTGCTCCATGTTCATTTTATATTTTAATAGGTTGATAAAATCTTTTTTAATAGATTGTGTTTATGTTAGAATTATAGCATATCATATAGTAAAATAATAATGACAAGACAGCGATACATCAAGATTTTGTTAATTTATTTTAATATTTGTTCTATGTTTAAAGAAGGAAAATGCTGAGTCTTATGGAATTTGTTTTAATTTTATTAGGAATAGTTTGCACTCTCATAGGGGTAATCGGCTGTATTTTTCCCGCGATTCCCGGACCTCCCCTCAGTTATGCTGCCCTTATATTACTTCAATTTGCCAAAGAAGAAGCTGTTTTTAGTAAAAGTTTCTTAGTCAGGTTTGCTGTTTTAACTATTATAGTCTCCCTGATGGATTATTTTCTCCCTCTCCTGGGGGCAAAATTATATGGCTCTACCAAATACGGAATCTGGGGAGCAATAATAGGGATGATAGCCGGCACCATCTTTTTCCCTCCTTTTGGAATGATTTTAGGCGTATTTATCGGTGCAACACTAGGAGAGCTTATTGCTGGCAAGGAAAACTCAATGGCCTTAAAAGCTGGCCTGGCCACTTTTATCGGGAGTATGATAGCAGTCTTTATAAGACTGTCTTTGTCTTTAGTAATGACCTTTTACTTTTTTATCTACCTTTTTAAGGGCTAAAAATGCAGGAGAAAAAAAAGAAATAAGATGTTTATTCTGGAAATTGAAAGATTAGTAGAATTAGCGGATAAAGAGAAAAAAGCAATGAATATTTTGTTATAGGAGAAATTCTATGCCAGATGAACTCTCCGCAAATATGCTATATAATTATGTCAAATGTTCCCACCGTTTAACCCTGGATCTTTTTGGAGATTATTCAAAACAGGACCCCATCAGCGTATTTGTAAGATTATTATGGGAAAAGGGAACTGATTTTGAAAAACAAGTAATAAAAACCTGCAGATAAGAAGGCATGGGGGACGTTGTCCCATTTTTTACTTATTATCGATGATTAAAGTGTGACAAAGAACCATCTCTCGCCTCTTGTCATACAAAAGGAATATAGATAGCAATATGACGGAAAAATTATTAAAACTTGATGCAAAAATTGTCGTTATTTTATACAGGAAATCATTCCGCTAATCTTTATTGCAGTATAGACCAGAAGAAGGGATAGGATACTATTTATAATCATTCTTAATTTTACATGGTGCAAATATTGGTTAATAATTGCCCCGAATAAAGCCCAGGTTAAAACAGCACAGAGACCTACGAGGGCAAAGCCCAATGAGAAGAGGATAATATAGAAGGGATTGCCAATAAGGGGATTTAGAAAGACCGAGTAAAGGGTCAGGCCATAAATGATTCCTTTAGGATTTATAAATTGAAGCAATACACCTTTATAAAAACCCCAGAGATACTGGTTAGATTTTTCCTGAAAGGAAAAGCTGGCTTTAAAAGTGCCATAGGCCAGGTAGAGAATATAGGCTGCTCCAATCCAGCGCATGATAGGTTCAACAGAGGGAATGGCTGTAAAAAGCAGGTTAGAAAAAAATCCGCAGAGTAACAGCAGTAAGAAAAATCCGGTAACAACTCCATAGATGTAATTCATGGTTTTTTTAATTCCAAAATTAATACTCATGGAGGCACAGCTCAGGTTATTGGGTCCCGGAGTGAAGGTAGTAATCAAGACGAAGGGAATCAAAACACCAAAGTCAATTAAGTTCATTTTTATTCCCTTCTCAATTATTTATTTTGAATTGTAATTTTTTGGATTCAGGCAGCAACTAAAAGTGTTCTTAAATTTACAGTAAAACACTTCTATTGTCAAGTATCAAGAAGTGTCAAGAAGAGACGTGTTAAGTATTAAGCTTTTTGTTTGCATAAATTGCTAAGATAGTATAAAATAAAATAGGAAAGTTCGAAGTAAATGTCGAATTATTATTATTAAACTAGAATGAAAAATAATATCGTTATGTTTTTAATTTCTATTCGTATGATACCCATACAAGAAAATATAAAATTAAGGGGAGAATTAACATGAAAATACTTCTGGTTTATCCTGAATATCCAGAGACCTTCTGGAGTTTTAAATATGCTTTAAAATTTATTTCTAAAAAGGCGAGTCTTCCTCCTTTGGGACTGTTAACCGTAGCTGCTCTGCTTCCTAAAGAGTGGGAGAAAAAACTGGTAGATATGACGGTAACAGCATTAATGGATAGAGACATTAAGTGGGCTGATTATGTATTTGTTAGTGCTATGGCTATTCAAAAAGAATCGGTGAAGAAGATAATTGCTCAATGTAAGAGGTTGGGAGCTAAGATTGTTGCCGGTGGTCCTCTCTTTACATCCGGATATAAAGACTTTGAGGATGATGTAGATTATTTTATACTTAATGAAGCTGAAATCACTCTACCTCCCTTTTTAAAAGATTTAGAAGGAGGACATCCTAAACATATCTACACCTCAGATCAATGGGTGGATATAAAAAAGACCCCCATTCCCCTTTGGGAATTAGCTGATGTAAATAAATATGCCACTATGTGTATCCAATATTCTCGTGGTTGTCCCTTTAACTGTGATTTTTGTGATGTTACCTTACTCTTTGGACATCAGATGAGATTAAAAACTAAAGACCAGATATTAGCAGAGTTAGATAGTCTGTACTCACGGGGATGGAGAAGTGGAGTATTTATTGTTGATGATAATTTTATTGGGAATAAAAGAGAATTAAAAGTTGAAGTACTGCCTGCAATAATTAATTGGATGGAAGAACGAAAATATCCTTTTACCTTTACTACTCAGGCCTCGATAAATCTCTCCGATGATGAGGAACTTATACAGTTGATGGTTCAGGCAGGGTTTGGTTCAGTATTTGTGGGCATTGAGACTCCTAACGAGGAGAGCTTAGCAGAATGCAACAAGCTACAAAATAAAAATCGTGATCTAATAGCTTGCGTTAAAAAGATTCAAAAGTTTGGTTTGATAGTTAACGGAGGATTTATTATGGGCTTTGATAATGATACACTGGCAATTTTTGAAAGACTAATTGAATTCATCCAAAAAAGTGGCATTGTCAGCGCCATGGTCGGACTATTAAACGCTCCCCGAGGCACCAAACTCTACCAGCGACTGGTTAAAGAGAATAGATTATTAAAAGAAGCCACAGGTGACAACACTGACCTTTCCATTAATTTTATTCCCAAAATGAACTATAAAACGCTTATCAATAACTATAAAAAGGTACTTAATACCATTTATTCCCCTAAATGTTACTATGAACGTCTCCTTACGCTGTTAAAAAATATGAAACCTTTAAAAAAGAAAAGATATCAATTACATCTTTATTATCTTACTGGCTTCCTCAAATCTATCTGGCATCTGGGTATCATAGGGAAGGAAAGGATTTATTATTGGAAAATCTTTTTCTGGACTTTATTTCGGCGTCCGCAACTCCTACCTACGGCTATAACCTATGCCGTTTATGGGTTTCATTTTCGTAAGATTTATAAAAACTATTAACTTGGTTAAGGGATCGTTGCCCGCTGACAAAGTCTTCACTCAATAGGGGGTGAAAAGTATGAGTTTGGTTGCAGAGAGCCAAAAAACACCTCTGATAAACTTTAAGAAAACTATAAATATTTTAGCGGTTAGTGTAAATTTTTGTGTGGTAGTTAGAGAATTAGCGAGCCTTGGCGAGTATTTTTTAATTAAACTTGACATCTATGTTATCCATGTTATAATTATTAAAAATAATAAATAGTTAACAGCAAAGCGTGGGAGAAGTAGCAGATTACCAAATTTTACAGAGAGTCGTTTATGGTGAGAATCGACAAAAATTTTAAAGGATTTGCGAAATGGGCCCACAAGCTTCAGACTGAAAGGACTTAAATAGTCCGAGTATGTTTTGGCGGACTTTTCCCCCGTAATAAGGAAAAGCGTATCGGTATATAATTAATTTATATTGCCCGTACCCTTAAAGAGTAGGATTTACCTAAGCAAAAATCCTATTAGAGTGGCACCACGGAATTAATCTTTCGTCTCCAAGAGATGAGAGATTTTTTTGTTTATATAACCATTACGCATAATCAAGAGGAGCCTGATAGATATTAATATTCATATTGAATTATATTAATCGATTAGACTCAATCAGGGTGGCACCACGGACAGTTAGCTCTCCGCCCCTTTCATTAAAATAATTAGGGATAGAGAGCTTTTTTATTTTCTATTTATCTTAGATATTTACCTATTGGAGGAATGAAATAATGAGAGAGAAAAATATAATATATTATCCAGACAAAGAAGATTTATTAAAATTGCCTAAAAATATAAATATACTCACCGTATACCGTAAAATTCTTGCTGATACGGAAACTCCCATTAGCGTTTTTCAGAAGATAGGGAGAAATGGATTAAGTTATTTATTAGAAAGCGCAGATGGTGGTGACAAATTAGCCCGTTATTCTTTTATCGGGATAGATCCTTTTTTAGTATTTCAGAGTAAGGATACAAGGATTGAGATAGAAACTAAAGACAAAAAAGAAGTATATGCAGAAAATCCTTTATGGTATTTACGCCGATTATTTGCTGAATTTAAAACTTCTCCAATTAAAGGGTTGCCCCGTTTTTTTGGAGGTGGAGTCGGGTATTTTGGTTATGAATTGGTCCGCTTTATCGAGGAATTGCCTAAAAACACAATAGATGATATTGATATGCCTGACTGTATTTTGATTTTTGCCGGGATAGTATTGGTATTTGACCACCTAACCCATCAATTGTGGATAATTGCTAATATTCCTTTAAACGAAAAGGGATTATCTAAAGATACAGCTTATGAACAAGCAATTACTCAGATTGAAAATATTTTGTCTCAGTTGAAAAACCCTAGTTTCCCCTCTTTGGATAAACAAAGAGAAATTGAGAAAAAAAGCGAGGAATTGTCACAAACAAGAAGCAATATTACTCAGAAAGAGTTTGTAAATAAAGTGAAAAAGGTGAAAAAATACATTTTAGCGGGCGATGCCTTTCAGGTAGTATTATCTCAGCGTTTAAATAGAAAAACAAAGGAAAATCCTTTTGAAATATATCGTTCTTTACGAAGTTTAAATCCTTCGCCTTATATGTATTATTTAAACTATGGAAAAGTTCAGGTGGTAGGAGCTTCTCCCGAGCCTTTGGTTAGGTTAACCGGGGAATTAGTAGAGAGTAAACCCATTGCCGGAACACGGCAGCGGGGCAAAAACGAGGTTGAAGATATAAAGTTAGAAAAAGATATGTTAAATGATGAGAAAGAAAAGGCAGAACATACCATGTTGGTAGATTTAGCTCGAAATGATTTAGGTCGAATTTGCTGTCCCGGTACAGTGAAAGTGAGTAGTTTTATGAAAGTTGAAAAGTTTTCTCATGTAATGCATTTAGTTTCAGAGGTAGAGGGCAAAATTCAGCCAAACAAAAATGCCTTTGATACCTTGGAAGCTTGTTTTCCGGCAGGAACGGTTTCCGGTGCTCCTAAAGTACGTGCCATGGAGATTATTGATGAATTAGAACCAAATTACAGAGGTCCTTACGCAGGGGCTGTTGGATATATTGGCTTTAATGGAAATATGGATACTTGCATTACCATTCGTACGATTATTTTTAAAGGCGATCAAGCTTATATCCAAGTAGGGGCGGGGATTGTAGATGATTCGCTTCCGGAAATGGAATATAAGGAGACTTTAAATAAATCTAAAGCAATGTTTAAGGCGATAGATTTGGCAGAGAGTTTTTAATATTAAAATTTAATTCTTGGTATAAAACTTATATAAGTAAAGTAGGTGGAATAAAAAATGATATTAGTCATTGATAATTATGATTCTTTTACTTTTAATCTGGTTCAGTATTTAGGGGAATTAGGTTTAAAAACCCAGGTTTATCGGAATGACAAAATAAATATAAAGGAGATTATTCAGAAAGATTTAATGGGAATAGTTATTTCTCCTGGCCCTTGCACTCCCAAGGAAGCTGGTATTTCAGTAGAAGTCGTGCAGAAATTAGGAGACAAGATTCCTATCTTAGGGGTTTGTTTAGGTCATCAGGCTATTGGGGTGGCTTATGGAGGAAAAGTGATAAAAGCTAAAAAATTAATGCATGGTAAATCATCTTATATTTATCATCAAAAAAAGGGTCTCTATCGTGGCTTAGATAACCCTTTTTCGGCAGGAAGATATCATTCTTTAATTTTAGATTCAGGTTCTTTGCCTTCCTGTTTGGAAGTTATCGCCTATACTGATGATAATGTAATTATGGGAATTAGTCATAAGGAATATCCTGTTTTTGGGGTACAGTTTCATCCAGAATCTATTTTAACTGCCTCAGGGAAGGATATTTTGAAAAATTTTGTTTCTTTTGCTCGAAAAATTAAAAAATTGAGAAAAGAGTGAATAGAAAATAGGAACAATAGAGAAAAAGTTCCATTAGCGTAATTAATCTTAAAAAAAGTGCTTTTTTTAAAAAACTTTTTAAATATGAGGAGACTAAATTGTTAAAGAATATATTAAACAGATTAGTATCAGGTGGAAGTTTAGATGAAAGTGAGGCTAGACAAGCGATGAATAATATTATGCTGGGAGAAGCAACTTCCGCTCAGATTGCGAGTTTTTTAACTGCCCTGCGAATCAAAGGAGAAACGATAGAAGAAATTACCGGGTGCGTACGAGCTATGAAAGAGAATACAGTGAAATTGAAAAAAGCTTATCCTTTAACTTTAGATACTTGTGGTACCGGTGGAGATTATAAAGGTACTTTTAATATTTCTACAGTTGTTGCTTTAGTTGTAGCTGGAACTGGAATAAAGGTAGCCAAACATGGGAATAGGGGCGCATCTAGTAAAAGCGGAAGTGCTGATGTGTTAGAGGCATTAGGAGTAAACATAAATTTAACCCCCCTTCAAGTTGAAGAGTGCCTGGAAGAGGTAGGAATTGCTTTTTTCTTTGCTCCTGTTTTTCACCCGGCCATGAAATTTGCTATTGGTCCGCGGAGGGAAATAGGATTTCGTACAATTTTTAATCTACTCGGTCCCCTTACCAACCCAGCAGGATCAAAATATCAAATTTTAGGAGTTTATGATGTAAACCTTACTGAATTGATTGCGGGAGTGTTGTGCAGACTCGGAGTAATAGGGGCAATGGTAGTTTGTGGAGAAACCGGAATCGATGAAATAACTTTAACCGGATCTACAAAAATTAGCCAGGTTAAAAAAGGAAAAGTTAAAACTTTTTATCTTGAACCAGAAGAATTAAAGCTACCACGATGTGAATTAAAGGATATTCAAGGAGGAAGTGCAAAGATTAATGCAGAAATTACTCTAGATATATTAAGTGGTAGAGGGAAAGATCCGCAACGAAATATAGTTCTTGCAAATGCTGCTGCTGCTTTTATGGTAAAGGGAGTAGTTAAAGATTTAAAAGTCGGAATAGAGAAAGCAGCAGAAACTATCGATTCAGGAGCTGCTTTCCGGAAATTTGAGGAATTAAGAAATTATACCTTAAGAGGACTAATTTAATGAATATTCTCGATAACATTATCATTCATAAACAAGAAGAAATTAAACAAGATAAAAAGCAATTTCCTCTTCCATCTTTAATCGATTTAATTAAAAAGGGATTGCCGCCTACTCGAAACTTCTGTGCCTGTTTAAATTCTGATTCTTATATTTCGATAATTGCTGAACTTAAATTTGCTTCTCCCTCTCGAGGATTTATTAATAAAAAGAAGAACTTAGAAAAGATTATCAAAGCTTATGCTAACGGCGGGGCGATGGCTATTTCCGTTTTAACTGAAAGAAATTATTTTCAAGGTCATCCTGGTAATATTCAAAAAGTAAAGAAGATAACCAGTGTACCGGTTTTGAGAAAGGACTTTATTTTTGATGAATATCAGATTTATCAATCCCGTTGTTTGGGAGCTGACGCTATTTTACTTATTGCCAGTCTACTAGACCAATCTTTATTAAGTCATTTTCAAAAAATAGCTCGATCTTTAAACATGGATTGCTTAGTCGAAGTTCATAATATCGATGAACTGTATAAGGTTTTAGGGACTGAATCGAATATGATTGGAATTAATAACCGTAATTTAGAAAATTTTTCTATAGATTTATCTAGAACTGGCAAATTGAGTCATTTAATTCCCAAAGATCGTGTGGTGATAAGTGAAAGTGGAATTAATAATCGTCAAGATATTGAGGAATTAAGTTTTTGTGGAATAGATGCAGTATTGATTGGTGAAACTTTGATGTCTGCAAACAACCTTAACAAAAAATTGAAAGAATTGGTGGGGGTGGTGAAAAAAAGTGGGAATGGGAAGAGGAGATAAATTAACCATGATTAAAATTTGTGGAATAAAAGATAAGAATACAGCCCATATAGCAGTAGATGCCGGAGTGAATACATTGGGATTTGTGTTTGCCGAAAGTTCACGAAGAATTTTTCCTGAAGATGCAAAAAAAATTATTCAAACCTTACCCAAAAATATATTGCGAGTAGGAGTTTTTGTCAATGCCCCGACATCTTTAGTAAAAGAAATTGCCGAATACTGTAATTTAACGGCTCTTCAATTTCACGGAACAGAGAACGTTAATTATTGCCGGCAATATGAAAAAAAAGTAATAAAAGCAATTAAAGTATCCAAAGATGGTCAATTATTTCCTGACCCAGCAAGCTATAGTGGAGTTGTCAAGTATTTTTTAACTGATACCTATCAACCAGGTGCAGATGGAGGAACTGGAAAAGCTTTCTCTTGGAAAAATCTAGAAACGGTAAAAAAATATGGATTGGTAATTTTGGCAGGTGGCTTAAATCCAAATAATGTTTTTCAAGCGCTAAGTGCTACAAATCCCTGGGGAGTAGATGTAAGTAGTGGCGTAGAAACAAGGGGTTGCAAAGATGAAAAGAAAATCAAAAAATATATGGAAGAAATTCAGAGGTGGAAAAATGGACAGAATATTGCCTGATAAAAGAGGTTATTTTGGTGATTTTGGAGGTAAGTATATACCAGAAACCCTGATCCCAGCTATCACTGAAATTGAAGTAGCCTATCAAAAGGCAAAGAAAAGTATTAATTTTCAGAGAGATTTGCACTATTATTTTAAACATTATATCGGGAGACCTTCCATTCTTTATTATGCTAAGAGATTAACAAAGAAATTAGGGGGAGCAAAGATATATTTAAAAAGAGAAGATTTAAATCATACTGGTTCGCATAAGATTAATAATGTAATAGGTCAGGTACTTTTAGCGAAAAAACTAGGAAAGAAACGGATTGTTGCCGAAACCGGAGCTGGTCAACATGGTGTTGCAGTAGCTACCGTAGCTGCCTTATTCGGTCTATCTTGTCGGGTGTATATGGGGGAAGTGGATATAAAACGGCAAGCACTTAATGTTTTCCGAATGCAAATATTAGGAGCTGAAGTTGTGCCGGTTAAATCAGGGAGTAGAACTTTAAAGGATGCAGTTAATGAGGCAATTAGAGATTGGGCTTCTAATGTAAAAGATACTTACTATTTAATTGGTTCAGTAGTTGGACCTCACCCCTATCCTATGATGGTCAGAGATTTTCAATCTATAATTGGCAAAGAAGTTAAGGAACAGGTTATTACTCAAGAAGGTCGCCTGCCTGATTATTTAGTAGCTTGTGTAGGTGGAGGTAGTAATGCAATTGGTTTATTTTATGAATTTATTAATGAAAAAAAAGTGAAAATTTATGGAGTTGAAGCAGCTGGTTATGGGTTACTTACTCAAAAGCATGCAGCATCCTTGGGAGCTGGAAAAATTGGGATACTTCATGGAACAAAAAGCTTCCTCTTGCAAGATGAAAATGGACAAATAAAGGAAGCATATTCAATTTCCGCTGGTCTTGATTATCCCGGTGTTGGCCCGGAACATGCGTACCTTAAAGAAACCGGTCGAGCTAATTATGTTTCGGCAACTGATGATGAGGCTTTAGAGGCATTTCAATTACTTTCTAAAACAGAGGGGATTATTCCTGCCTTAGAAAGTGCTCACGCTCTGGCTTATTTATTAAAATTAATTCCTAAAACAAACCCGAAAGAAATTGTAGTAGTTTGCCTTTCTGGCCGAGGAGATAAAGATTCAGAAGTTGTGAATAATAAATTGGAGGCAAAATTATGAAAATTGAAGAAACATTAAACCGATTAAAAGGTCAAGGGGAAAAGGGATTAATTATTTATATTACGGCTGGAGATCCAAATTTAAAAGTAACTGAAGCTTTAGTTTGTACAATCGCCAAAGCAGGGGCGAATATTATTGAATTAGGCATTCCCTTTTCCGATCCTTTAGCAGACGGAGTGACCATTCAGCATGCTTCTGAAAGGGCATTAAAGGTTAATACGAATATACCCAAAATATTATCTACTATAGTAAGAATGCGAGAGAAAACTTCCATACCACTTGCTTTAATGACTTATTATAATCCAATTTATGCCTATGGATTGGAGCGTTTTGTAAAAGAAAGTAAAGTGGTGGGAGTGGATGGTTTTATCGTTCCTGATTTACCTTTAGAGGAAAGTGAAGAATTTCGAAATATCACTGAAAAAAAAGGATTAGAGTTAGTTTCTTTTTTAACTCCTGCCAGTACTTCGGAGAGAATTGCCGCCATAGTTCAAAAAGCAAGAGGTTTTATTTATTGTGTGTCTGTTTTAGGGGTAACAGGAGTCAGAAAAGAATTTTCCAAGGAAATCGCAGAAATGATAGAAAAAATTAAATCTTATACAAACAAACCTTTAGCTATAGGTTTTGGTATTAGTAATCCGGAACAAGTTAGAGAAGCAGCAAAATATGCTGATGCCGTAATTGTAGGAAGCGCGATAGTAAAGTTAATAGAAAATTATCGAGGAGATTTGCCGACCTTATTACTGCAGATAACTAATTTCGTTAAATCATTAAAGGAGGTACTGCTAAACAGATAACATTTTAAAATAGATTCGAAAAAAGTGATAATCAGAAATTTTTAAACTATTAAGATAGGGAGGTTTGATATGAGAATATTATGAATTTAGTCACTCAAAGGGATAAAATTAATTTAAGAATAAAAAAGACATTAAATTAAAAAATTATTTTAAAAGGAGAAAAAAATGAAAAGAGTTAAATTTGTTCTTAGCGAAAAAGAAATGCCCACTGCTTGGTATAATATTTTAGCCGATTTACCGGAACCGCTCCCGCCTCCTTTACATCCGGCAACAGGTAAGCCTATTGGGCCTAATGACCTTGCTCCCTTATTCCCTATGGAGTTAATCAAACAGGAAATGAGTGCTGAGCGCTATATTGAAATTCCTGAAGAAGTGCAGGAGATTTATCGGATATGGAGACCGACTACTCTTTACCGCGCCTGGAGATTAGAGAAAGCACTGGATACCCCTGCTAAGATTTACTATAAGTATGAAGGTAGCAGTCCCGCGGGAAGTCATAAACCCAATACGGCAGTTGCTCAGGCCTACTATAATAAAAAGGAAGGGATTAATCGGATAACTACTGAAACAGGGGCTGGGCAATGGGGCAGTGCTTTATCTTTTGCCGGTGCCTGTTTTGGAATGGAAATTAAAGTATATATGGTTAAGGTAAGTTACATGCAAAAACCTTATCGTCGAATAATGATGGAGACCTGGGGGGCAAATTGTATTCCCAGTCCTTCTTCTGATACACAAGCCGGAAGGGATATGTTGGCTAAAGATCCTGATTGTCCGGGGAGCCTTGGTCTGGCTATCAGTGAAGCAGTAGAAGAGGCGGTCGGTCGTGATGATACCCATTATTCCCTGGGAAGCGTATTAAATCATGTGTTACTGCACCAGACTATCATTGGATTAGAATCAAAGAAGGTTATGGAACAGATTGGTGAATATCCCGATATTATTATTGGATGTGTGGGAGGTGGGTCAAACTTTGCTGGTCTTTTCTTGCCATTTGTGAAAGATAAGATTGAAGGGCGAAAACCTGATTTAAAAATAATAAATGTTGAACCGACAAGTTGTCCGACTTTAACCAGGGGCCCTTATGCGTATGATTATGGTGATGTTGCCGGACTTACCCCTTTATTAAAGATGTATACTCTGGGGCATGGTTTTATTCCTCCACCGGTTCACGCTGGCGGATTAAGATATCACGGAATGGCTCCCATTATCTGTCATTTACTAAAATTAGGATTGGTGGAAGCCCGGGCAGAGCACCAATTAGGCACATTTCAGGCCGGAGTAACTTTTGCCAGAAATGAAGGTATTATTTGTGCTCCGGAAACCAACCATGCCATTAGAGCTACTATCGATGAAGCACTTAAATGTAAAGAATCCGGAGAGGCAAAAACGATATTATTGGGCCTTAGTGGACATGGTCATATGGATATGGCTGCTTATGAAGCTTACTTTGCCGGAAAATTAAAAGATTATGCTTACCCTAAGGAAAAAATTGAAGAGGCCTTACAAGATCTACCTAAAGTGGAATAGACGGTTCTGTGACGGGGGACAAAACCTGACAGAGGACCGTCCTTCCTCTGCCAGGTTTTGCTTTAGATGTAGGGGCTATGGGAATTATTTTTCCAATGGTCAGCAGTTATGAAGAGGCCAAAAAAGCCGTATCATTGTCTAAATACATCCAAAGAGAGGGGGAAAAGAGAAAAGAATTTAGAGGATTGATAAGTGTTAGTCGGACAGCTGGATATGGCCTGGCGATTGACGAAAAAACCCACCTAAAGACTTCAAATAAAGAGATTATGCTTATTGTTCAATTTGAAACCAAAGAAGTAGTTGATAATCTGGATGAAATCCTGTCACCAAACCATAGTTTAGCAGCGGTACTTCCACATTTACCTGTGCGACCCAGCTGGTGCCTTACGAGCGGGTTAACATCTCTGGCACTAAAGGACGGATTGAGAGCGAAATACCTTTCAATGCTCCGTCTGACCGGCCATGCAAAGTATGGTATGGAGATGGTAACAGGATTGAAGAGGTTGTCCTGGAAGTTTGCGACCAATATACGATTCAGGGAGACCTCTTTTCCCGGGCAGTGCTGGAAGATAGAGAGGTCCCGGTACCGCTCGAAGATGCTGTAGCGAATATGCAGGTGATCGAAGCAATCATCAGCAGTGCCAGGAGTAGAAGTTGGGTTAACGTTGAGACAGGCACTACTGCCTAATCTAATTTACCCGTCTTACTTCCAAAATCTCTTACCCATTTATACAACAACTAATAGCTAAAAACTTTTCTCTCAAAAAAGAAGGATTTTGCTTCACCTTTGTAGAACTTTGATTATAGTATTTAAAGAATATTAAACAGGTAAATTAAAGGAGGGAAAAATTATATGAAAAAGAAAGAAGAGCGCCGTTCCGGAAAAGAAAAAAGAACAGGGGAAGACCGCAGGAAATTTGATAACCCAAATTATAAAGGACCTGAACGCAGAAGTGGCCAGGATAGAAGAACTGGCAAAAACAGAAGAAAATCCGAGAAATAACATGTCCTTTCAAAACAAATAGTTAAAATGAAAATTTTACTAATTAGCAGAAATAACCAATAATCTTTGGCTTGGTTTATTGGTAGCAATAGTGACCGGAGCGATATTTGGCCTCTTGATTGCCTTTATTAATGTTACCTTAAAGGCCGAACAGGGGAGCAGCGGGATCGGGGTTTATATATTCGGTCTGGGATTTAGCAGTCTTTTATTCAGCACTATGGTAGGAACAGTTCAAACAGTGAGCGGTTTTTCCCCCTTGTCTATCCCCTGGCTTTCTAACATTCCGATTGTAGGCGAAATCTTTTTCCATCAAAATATCCTGGTGTATGGTGCATTTGCCCTGATTCCTCTTGCCTGGTTTATATTGAATAAGACCCCTTTAGGCTTTAGTATTCGAGCTGTTGGTCAGAACCCGGAGGCAGCCGATTCACTGGGGGTTAATATTGTGCGTATCCGTTATTTTACGGTAGTCTTAGGTGGAATGCTCTCGGGAATTGCCGGTGCATCTCTTTCTATTGCACTGCTTAATGTATTTCAGCAAAATTTAACTGATGGGATGGGCTTTATTGCCGTTGCCCTGGTATATTTTGGAGCCTGGCGTCCGACAATTGTTCTCACCGGTGCGCTTCTATTCAGTACCGTAAATGCTATTCAGATATGGGTTCAAAAAGAAATGGGCAAGGAGAATTTTGAGTTTGTTTATTCAGAGAACATGTTTATAGTATCAGACGCTGCTGCTGCTATTCGAGACTACGCCAGCGAGGGATATGATCTGGTAATTGCCCATGGTTCACAGTATGGTGCCTCTTTAACGGATATTGCTCCTGATTTTACTAAAACGAGTTTTGCCCGGGGATCTACCGCAAATGTTTTTACCGATCTTGGAATTACCAATATATTTGCTTATGAACCTTTATCTGAACAAGGTGGCTATGTTAACGGTGTCCTGGCAGCAAAACTTTCCAAGAGTAATATTTATGGAGTAATCGGCCCCATTGAGACCGGTGATGCCAAACGTTATACCGAAGGTTTCAAGACAGGTATAAAATCGGTAAAAGCGGATGCTAAAATAAATGTAACCTGGATTGGCTCATATAGTGATGTTGCCCTTGCATCTGAAGCAGCACAAACTCATATTGATGCCGGAGCAGATGTTCTTACCGGAACATCACAGATGACAGTCGGAGCAATAGGAGTAGCAAAACAGAGAGGAGCCCTCTGGTTCGGATATGATGTTGACCAATCTGCCCTTGCCCCACAGAATGTGGTCGCTAGCGTAGATGTTATTTGGGCAATCGCACTTAGACCGATGATTGAAATGATTCAGAAGGGAGAAAAAGGAGGTAAAATCTTTACTCTTAACTTGGCTAACGGCGGTCTTAAAATTGTCGTAAATGAGGAAGCACTTGTAGGTAAAACTATTGAGGATATAGTTAAGGGAAACATTGAGGTCAAAGTAGAGGAATAAAAAAAGATTAAGAGTGCTCATACGGAACAGAGCTTTAATTCATATTTTAATATGAAAAAAGATGTATCTAAAATAACAAATTTAACCAAAGTCGAAAAAGTAGAGATGCGGGGAATAGTAAAGTTCATGGTCTGCATGTTGACCCAAAGGCAAAAGTATGGCAACTCTCTGTAGGAGAGCAGCAGCGAGTAGAAATAATAAAATTGTATCATCTAATTCGCATAAGGTTTTACGCCTATATAATATTTTTTTCCAAATTATTCTTTTTTAATTTGATATTTATAAATTTTTAAGAATACTTTAATAATATTTTTAGAAACATGTATTATAATACAATAAGATTAATATATATATTTTTAGTTGAGGTGGAGACGATTCAATAGGAAAAGTAATCGCTTTATTTAACAAAGTTAATTATTTTAATACCAAAATGAATGGATGATATTAAAAAATGATTATCAGAAAACAACTATGGGTCTCAAATTTTATTACGATTATAATTACCATCTTTTTATTAATTATTGTGAGTATTCTTATCGGTAAAAATTATCAAAGTATTTCAAGATTTGGTTTACCCTCAAAAGATTTTGTAAGAGAAGAAGCGTCCAGAGGGCATTTAGACCTTTTAGAAAGAGAAATACGAATAGCAGATAGGGTTGTAAATCGTGTATTAAGAGAAAACCCTGAAGCATTAGAAGATATTAAATATATTCAACAATTGGATGCTTTTATGAATGCATCTAATGGCGGTATTATTATCCGAAAAAATAATGAAATAGTTTACTATTCTCCTTTTCTTTCCAGCCTTGATTTAGATAAAGAAACCATGAATTCACAAATTCAGTCATTTCCGAATAAGAAAATTATTAGTTTTAATGAAAATATATATTTGGAAAAGTTGGATTTTCGCTTTTCTGATGAATCCAAAGGCGAGGCTTTAATTGTTAGTGATGTTACTTCTACTTTAGAAGATTTGGCACAATTCCGCTATTCGGTTTTCATTATTTTGATTCTTTTTCTTGTTGCTATTGTTATCATTAGCACAATCACTACTTACATATTATCAAGAAATATCGTTAAACCTCTAACTCAATTGGAGAATGCTGCCCTGCAGATTAGAAAGGGTAATTATGATTTTAAAATAAACACCACTGCAAAAGATGAAATCGGAGATTTGTCAAGAACCTTTGAAGAAACAAGAAAACAATTAAAAGAAACTGAGAAAATAAAAAGAAAATATGATAATAATCGTGATGAATTAATTTCGAATATATCACATGATTTGAAAACTCCCATTACCACAATAAAGGGATATATTGAGGGAATTATAGACGGTATTCCCAGTTCAAAAGAGAAAAAAGACAAATATCTTAAAACCATTTATCAAAATACTGTAAATATGGAATCTTTGATTAATGAATTATTTCAGTTATCCGAATTAGAATTAAAGGAACTTCCTTTAAATTTTGTGCCGATTGATATCAAGGCCTATTTAACTGATTGTGTTGAAGAATTAAAATTTTATTTAGCTGAAAAGGGGATTATATTAAAATTTGATGCCGATTATCATGAGGAAGAAATGGTCTATGCTGATAGAGAAAAGATAAAACGAGTCATTTTAAATATTATCAATAATGCTGTGAATCATAAGGCAAGCATCGATCCGGTTATTACCATTCAATTGACTGAAAAAAAAGAAGAAGCCCAAATAGAAATTCGAGATAACGGCCAGGGAATACCAGAAAAATCATTAAACAATATTTTTGAACGTTTTTATAAAGCCGATAAAGCCCGGTCTACTAATTCAAGTGGAAGCGGTTTGGGTCTTTATATTGCCAAAGAAATAGTAATAAGCCATGAAGGTAGAATTTGGGCAAAAAGTCAGGAAGGAAAGGGTACCAGTATTTTCTTTACATTAAAGAAAACCCATAGCTTTTCGAAAATAATAAAAACGGGGGAAAAACCATGAAAAGAATATTAATTATTGAGGACCAGCAAAGCATCGCCGAACTGGAAAGAGATTATCTGGAAATTGATGGCTTTCAGGTTGATATTAAAAATAACGGCAGAGAAGGATTGAATCAAGCTCTGGAGCATAATTATGACCTTGTTCTATTAGATTTAATGCTGCCCGATATGGACGGTTTTGATATTTGTAAGAAAATTAGAAAGGGGAAAAATATTCCCATTCTCATTATTTCTGCTAAAGGAGAAGATATTGATAAAATTCGTGGTCTTGGACTGGGGGCTGATGATTATATCAGTAAGCCATTTAGTCCAAGTGAGCTGGTGGCTCGAGTAAAAGCTCATTTATCCCGGTTTGAGCGGCTTACCGGACAACAGGGTGCGGCAAGTAAAGAAATTCGTATAAAAGATTTAATTATTAACCAAACTGCCCGTCAGGTCTATCTCGGGGGTAATAAAATAAGTCTTACTACCAAAGAATTTGACATATTAA
Source organism: Atribacterota bacterium (assembly GCA_038203565.1). Classification (GTDB taxonomy): domain Bacteria; phylum Atribacterota; class Phoenicimicrobiia; order Phoenicimicrobiales; family Phoenicimicrobiaceae; genus Sediminicultor. The sequence goes on along the minus strand of JBBRDV010000008.1, from coordinate 5,918 downwards.
ACTTGCTGGCATCTAATCCCAATGTTGTTTTTAGCAAAGAAGCCATCTATGACAGAATCTGGGGAAATGATTCCTACGGGGATATTACCACCATTGCCGTTCATATTAAAAAAATACGGGATAAAATTGAGAAAGACCCCCAGAGTCCTCGTTATATTGAAACTCTTTGGGGTTCCGGTTATCGCTTTAATGCTTAAAAATAATCCGTAAATCATTAAAAACCCTTCGGGCGGCCTGTCTAATTTATTATTATTTATTCATATCGTAATGCATCCACCGGATTCATCTTTGCTGCTTTCATGGCCGGATAAAGGCCAAAGAAGATACCGATAAATAAGGCAAAACCGAAAGCAAGTCCGACAGAAAGAGGAGCAATGACCATAGGCCAATTACCGTATTGGGATAAAAAGTAAGCCGCTACCCAACCAAATCCAATGCCTAAAATTCCGCCGAAAATGCTTAAATTTAATGATTCCATCAAGAATTGAAATAAGATATGTGCATTCCTGGCACCCAATGCTTTTCGAACACCGATTTCCCTGGTCCGTTCGGTTACCGAAACCAGCATAATGTTCATAATTCCAATTCCACCAACCAGAAGGGAAATAGCAGCAATTCCACCAAGCATTATACTCATGGTCCCGGTGACTGAGCTTACTGTATCAAGAATCTCATCTTGACTGAGAATCCGAAATTTTTCCTGAGCTTCATCATCCAAAAATTTAACCATAAAATTTTTCAGTTCATTGACAGCAGTAGATGCTTTTTCTGTTGAAGCAGCCTGGGCAATATAGGAAGTGACGAAATTACTATTGGTCAATTTATCCATGGCAACGGATAAAGGAATATAAGCTTGGTCATCCAGGCTTCCACCCATGGAACCGCCTTTTTCCTTCATGACACCAATTACATCAAACATATAGACTTGTTCCCCATAGTTTACTTTAATTCTTTTGCCAATGGGATTATCATCTTCGAATAAATCTTCAGCCAGTTGAGAGCCCAATACCATGACTTGTCTTCTTTCCCCATCATCATTCTCACTGATAAAATTACCTGCATCCACTTCATAATTATTCACTTCGGCATAATCAATATTGGTGCCTAAGATAGTGGCATTAACATTTATATCGTCAGAAATTAATCTTCCGTTAACCTGCTTTACCGGAATCACCTTTATGACCGATGGACAAAATTTTTCTATATAATCGGTTAATTCCAAAGAAAATTTTTCCTGAGAGCTTACACTGCTGACTCTTCCTTCTTGTCCTCTTACTGATCGGGGATAAACGGTAATCATATTGGAACCCAAATTGGCAATACGAGAAGTGATTTGCTGGGTTGAACCGGTACCTACGGAAACAATGGCAATAACAGCCCCTACGCCAATAATAATTCCCAACATGGAGAGGATGCTGCGCATTTTATTTGCCCATAAACTCTCCAGGGCAATTTTTAGGCTTTGCAAAATCATACTATCACCTCATCTCTATCGATTACGCCATCTTTTAAATGGAGAACTCGCTTCCCATATTGTGCTATTTCTGGTTCATGAGTAACCAAAATAATGGTATTTCCATCATCATGTAACTTTTTGATAATATTCATAATATCCTGACCGGTTTTTGAATCCAGGTTTCCAGTCGGTTCATCTGCCAAAATAATAGAGGGATGGTTGACTAATGCCCGGGCAATAGCTACTCTCTGTTTTTGGCCACCTGATATTTCATTAGGTCGATGCTTTAATCGATCACCTAATCCTACTTCCTCCAAAGCTTGAACAGCAAGCTGTTTTTTATTTTTAGAATGAGTGTTATTATAAGTTAAGGGAAGTTCCACATTTCTTAAAATAGTTGCTTTGGGTAGTAAATTAAATTCTTGAAAGACAAATCCAATTTTTTGATTACGAAACAGAGCCAATTGATTGTCGTTCAGTTTACTAACATCCTGACCGGATAGAAAATATTTCCCTTCGGTGGGATAATCCAAACAGCCGATGATATGCATCAAGGTCGATTTTCCCGAACCGGAAGGTCCCATGATGGAAACAAAGTCTCCGGTGTTAATTTCGAATGACACACCTCGTAAGGCTTCAACTTTTACCTTTCCTAAATGATAAGTCTTCTTCAGTTGTTCAATTTGAATTACTTTAGTCATATTTCTTCACCTCTTATTAGCGCATTATACGCATGGCTGCACCCATATCAGGAGGCGCGCCCCCGCCACCGAAAGGCATATTATTACCAGAACCGACTTTTGTATTCATCTGGTAATTATTGACAATAATTTTGTCACCCTCTTTTAATCCTTCGATCACTTCCAGGTAATAGCTGTCACTGATTCCGGTTTTGATCGGAGTAGGTACTGTTTTCCCGCCTTCAACTTTTAAGACCACCGTATCACGTCCCATTGTGGCAAGAGATGTAACCGGAACAAGCAAAACATTTTTCGCTGAGCTAACAATAATTTCCGCTGATGCTGAAAATCCGGGTTTGAAAAATTTTGACACTTCATCCAATCGAATGGTCACCGGCACCGTTACTACATTACTTTCTGCTGTGGCATAATCCGCCACTTCCACCACTTTTCCGGTAAAAACCTTATCATCCAAAATATCCAGTTCTACTTCTACTTCCTGACCGACTTCAATATCCATACAATCCACTTCACTGACTGAAACTTCAATTTCATAAGCAGTTTCATCAATCAAGTAAATAATATTATCAGTTTTTTCAATGTTATCTCCTTCCTCGACATAAATCTTGATAATTTTACCATAGAAAGGAGCTTTAATAGACTGTGCTTCAAGTTTTTCCAGAGCTAAATCCATAGCCAACCTCTTTTCTTCTTGTGTCAGGTTGGGAGAACCATTGATTTTCGCCAGCTCGTATTCATTTTTTGCCTTTAAATAATTTAATCTTTCCTCTTTATCTTTCAAGTGAACCAATTCTTGTCCTTCTTCCACAAATTCACCAATATGTACCAGAATTTTTTCAACAATACCTCCTGCTGTTCCGCTGGTTTGTAAATTAAGATTGATAGAATTGACCGGCTGGAGAAAACCACTGGCAGGAACTGTCTTTTTTAAATTTCCCAATTCAACCTCAATCACTGAGTCTAAATCAACCGACTGAATTTTATTTCCAGAATTTGCTTCTGTTTTGGATTTGGATTGCCAATAATTGAATCCGAAAAAACTGCCTGTCCCCAAAATTAATAGGACCATGATCCATAAAAACCATTTCTTTTTTCTCATTCGTCTGTCCTCAACTTTCCTTGCGCTATATACCTAAAAAATGTGCTAATCTTAAGCGATTAACCAATATTAAATCCTGAGCTTCTTTAACTTTCAGTTCTTTTTCCGCCAGGGCAATTAGCTGATTTTGCCATTGGGTAGAAGAAATAATCTTTTCCTGATACAGTTTTTCTAAAATATTTTTTGTATATTGTTCTTGTTCTAAAGCGGCTAATTTTGCCTTTAAATTAAGTTGATTATATTGGTCCTGGTCTATTATTTGATTCATTTCAAGCTGTAATTTTTTTGTTAATTGGCCGAGCTCTTTTTCTTTTTGAAGAATGGTTGCTTCAGCTCCCTTTTCTTTTAATTTTTGTGCTCCTCCATCGGTTAGATTCCAGGATAAATCTAACATGGCGTACCAGTAATCGTCGAGAAAGTCATATCCGCCATTGATATTCATTTGTGGCTTACCTTCATTTTCCGTCCATTTTGATTCTTTTAAAAGAACTTCTTTATCTATATAAGTATTCTTTATTTGATAATGTTTCTCCAGTGCTTGCTTGAGCAAGGTTTCTTGTTTTTCATTCTCTAAAGTTAATTGCTCCATGCTTGACCTTAATGTACCTAAATAAGAAGGTTCTTCCTTGAACTGAACCTGAACATCATTCGACAGATTCAATTCCAGGTACCATTCTTTCTGTTGTTGAGCCAAGCTTTGCTTTAAATTAAAAAATTGATTCTCTGCTTCCATTAAGGCTATTTTTGCCTCGGCTTCTTGTTGGTAGCCCCCTTCACTTAAGCGAATCTGTTGCTGTACTCTTTCTAGTTCTTCGGTGGCTAACTGTAACCTTTTATCAGCAATATTCACTTCTTTTGTTGAGCGGACAAGGGCTAGATAGCTTTCAATAAAATCAATTTGTTTTTCTGTTTCCTTCCAGGTTAATTCTTCGGCTTTCTTTTTTAAATTATTTTCAGTTTGGAAGATTTGTTGTTCACTTTGGGTATAGGAATCAGGGTAAATTTGTTTTTCGACTTGAATACTTGCCTTAGCACCTGCTATGATTCCCTCGAAAGACATATCTGTAAAAGCATTTTCATTCCAGGAGATATCAGCCGAAATATTTAAATCATCGGCAATAGTTTTTTCAGCTGTAAGTGTAATCAGACTGGTATCGCTACTTCTTCCTCCAAAATCCCATATCGGAGTAGCATTTAAACTAACTTGAAAGGCTTTACCTGCATCAAGTATCTCCAAATCTCGTTCTAATGTCTCGATATTATATCTGATTTCCTCCAAATCGTAATTATGCTGTATTCCCCAATCAATAGCTTCTTTCAAATTTATCTCTTTGGCCTGTAGGACGCTGGGAAGGAGTAAAATACTTGTTGTAATAATAGCTGTGATGAACCCAAATATTATTTTATTAAATTTCATTATTATATATCTCCTTTATTCAGATTTCCCATGATGGATTGTAAATTAAGTAGGGCATTGTAATAATTTCGAACTGAGGAAGCTATTCGATATTCTGCTTGAAGGACACCTATAATAGCAGATAGTTCATCATCTTCACTTGCTAATCCTGCCTTAAGTTGATTGCTGATGATTATTTTATTTTCTTTTATTTGATTTAAGCTATTTTGACTTAATGTAATGTCATTTTTTGTCTGCATATAATTTTGCCATTGAGATTGTATCTGATAATCCAGATTTTGTTGGGCAATTTGATAGTCCAGCCTTGTTATGGCCAAATTGTTTTCCAATTTATTTAAATCTATCTCCGGAGTATCCGAAACCTTGCTTTTCTCTAATTCCAGGCTGGCCAAATCAATTTCCAGAGTATTCATTAGTAATGTAACACTATTTTGCCTTCCCTTTAGCAATGCTTCATCTAATCCAATTTCTTTAAAATCGGGGACATTTATTGCAACTAACTCAAATTGGTTTTTTGAATTTAATCCTAAGGTCACTCGAAAATTTCCCAACAATTGTTGATAATCTAATTTTACACTTTCAAAGGGAAATAATGCATCATAATATTCATTACTCTGTACCAGGACATCCAGTTGAACTTTATATCCGGCTTTGACCTGAACTTTTATATCTTCCAGGGTATTTTTTTCCAACTCTAACTCTTTTTCTTTAACTTGCAAGTCTTTTTGAGCTAATTTCAATTGGAGATATTCATCAACGACTTGAATAATCAGGTCTTCTTTTTTCTGTTGATATTGCTCTTTTTCCTGGATGAGTGATAATTCATTTTGTCTTTCTAATAAATTAGATTGGGTTAGCAGATTTTCAGCTTCATTCCTTTTGGCATCAATTTCTGCATTTTCCGACTGGTAACCGGCTTTTTGGAATTCAAGATTATTGGCTAATGCCATTTCTACAGCTTGAGAAAGATTCAACTTTATACTTTCCTGAGCAGTAGTCTGAATATTCCCTATCACCATAATACCCAATAACAGAAATACAAGAATAACCAGTTTTTTCTTCATGATTTACCTCCTAGTGAAAATAAATCTAAAGATATAATCTTTTATTTTCATTTATTTTAATATTATAATCTAAAATCTCTATAAAGAAAAAATTAAGTTTTTATAAAATGAAAATTAAAAATTTATTAACTCCATGAAAAACTTAGGGAAGATTTGATCCCAAGTCTTCTGATAATTTGTT
>JBBRDV010000007.1:0-39355 GCA_038203565.1 Atribacterota bacterium | reverse complement strand
TACAAACATCTTTAGTTAATAAGGTTGCTGCCATAATAGATAAAGCTGAATTTTTTGCCCCATCAATTTTTACTGTACCTTGTAATCTATTTCCTCCGGAAATAATAAGCTTTTCTGGATCCAATTTTCTCCTCCTTTATTATAGTATATAGTATATAGTATTTAGTATATAGTGAAAAACAAAAGAGCAAAACCTAAAATTGTATCTCATGTTAATTCAAAACGGTACGCCGTGTTGCTAAAATAACTGGTAAACTGGTTTCAATTTGAACTTTTTTATTCTTTCTTCTTTACTATATACTATATACTAAATACTAACGACTAATTTAATATTTTCTTCGAAAGGTTTTCTAATAATCCCCTTTTCAGTAATAATAGCCTCTACATAGCCATGGGGCGTAAGATCAAAAGCTGGATTAAATACTTTTACTCCTGCAGGGGCTATCTGTTTACCCAATATTTGAGTAACTTCTTTCGGGTCTCTCTCTTCAATGGGGATTTCCTTCCCCGATCCTATCGATACATCAATAGTAGATATCGGAGCAGCAATATAAAAAGGGACTTTATTTTCTCGGGCTAAAACAGACAAAGAATAAGTTCCGATTTTATTTACCACATCACCGTTTCGAGCAATCCGATCTGCCCCAACTATGATTAAGTCTACCTTTTTTTGAGACATCAAAAACCCGGCCATATTATCAGTGATCAGAGTAAAAGGAATTTTCTCCTGCATTAATTCCCAGGTAGTAAGCCTTGCCCCCTGTAATACCGGCCTGGTTTCACCGACATAGACATGTATTTTCTTTCCTTCTTTAAAGGCAGTACGAATCACCCCCAAAGCAGTACCATGATCTACAGTAGCCAGAGCTCCGGCATTACAGTGAGTAAGAATATTGTCCCCATCTTTAATGAGTGAAGCTCCGTATCTTCCCATTGCCTTATTTATCTCAATATCTTCCCGGGCAATATTTTCAGCTTCCTGTAAAATTATATCTTTTAATTTAAATAAATCAATATTTTCTTTTATATTAATCAAATTCATCATTCTTCCTAAAGCCCAAAACAGATTAACTGCCGTAGGTCGAGTAAGTGCCAGGCAATTTTTAGCCTTTTCCATATCTTGGATAAATTCTCCATAGGTACCTGCTTTTGAAGAATAAGCAGCTAAGGTCATACCAAAGGCAGCCGCCACTCCAATAGCCGGTGCGCCCCTTATTTTCATCTTCTTAATAGCTTCTGCTACTTCTTGATAAGTAGAACAATTAATTATTTCATATTTTAAAGGAAGCTTTCTCTGATCGATTAGAAACACTTTCCCATCTTTCCATTCGATAGTTTTCATCTTTCATCCTTTTATATAAAACGAATCACTCCCAAACTGGCTAAAGTAACGATTACCCCGGCTATCATAACCCCTCCCACTATTGTTGGGAAGGCATACCAAAACCTTATGCCAAAGATAAATGCAGCAGCTGAACCGGTCCAGGCTCCTGTTACGGGTAGAGGAATAGCTACGAAAAATAATAAAAATAAGGCTCCGTATTTTTCGAATTTTCCCTCGGTATTCCGACGTGTTCTTTTAAAAAGCCATTCAAAAAATATATCAAAATAATACCACTGACGTAAATATTTAGAAAAAGGCTTTAAAAATAGCAATAAGAAAATTGCCGGAACTATATTCCCTAATACCGCAAATATATAAGCCGAAAAAACCGGCATTTTATAAATTGTTAGAGCTATCGGAATAGCCCCTCTTAATTCGGTAATGGGCAAAGCAGATAGAAGAGCTACTCTCAAACCATCATTAATCAATTTTTTCAATTACCTTCTTTATTAATTTAGTCATAATCGGTTCAGCATTCGAGGCAGCTTTTAGAATTTCCTCTACGCTGGTTTTTACTATTACCCCATCTATGGCTAAATCAGTGATACAGGAAATTCCCAATACTTTCATTCCCATGTGATTAGCTACTATAACCTCTGGTACTGTGGACATGCCTACTGCATCTGCACCAATACTTATTAAAAACCTATATTCAGCTGGAGTCTCTAAAGTAGGACCGGTTAAACCAGCGTATACTCCTTCTTGTAATCTTATTTTTTCTTTTAAAGCTACTTTTTTAGCTAACTCGATCAGATTTTGGCTGTAAGCTTCGGACATATCTGGAAATCGTGGTCCTAGTTCTTCTTCATTGGGGCCAATTAAAGGATTATCTCCAAATAGATTTATATGATCAATAATAAGCATTAAATCCCCCCTCTTAAAGAAACGGTTCATCCCGCCTGCTGCATTGGAAATAATAATTGTATCTGCACCTAACTTTTTCATCACCCTTAGTGGAAAGGTAACTTCTTTTAGACTATAACCTTCATAATAATGAAATCTACCCTGCATGGCCACTACTTCTTTATTGCCCAACTTTCCCAAAACCAGGTTCCCGCTATGGCTTTGAACTGTAGATACGGGAAAATTAGGAATCTCGCTATAAGGAATAATTTCTTTCTCCTCAATATCTTCTGCCAGCCTTCCTAATCCTGTCCCTAATATAATAGCAATTTTTGGTTTGATCTTGTTTTTTTTATTAATAAATTTTATACTTTCTGTGACTTTTGCTTTTAAATCTTCCATTTCTGTTGCTCTCCCTATTTTAGTTAGTTGGTTAGTTTATAAATTTAGTCGTTAGTATTTAGTTAACTGGATAACTAATATCCTATACGCTAAACGCTATACGCTCCACGCTCTCCCTCTTCACTATATACTATATACTGTTTTATACTCTTGGAAATGCCCTATAATATTCCTCACTGACCCATTTTCTACTTACATGGGTATAAATTTGGGTAGTGGAAATATCTGAGTGCCCCAACATCTCTTGGACTGACCTGAGATCTGCTCCATTTTCTAATAAATGGGTAGCTAAAGTATGTCTTAAAGTGTGTGGAGTGACCTTCTTTTCTATCCTTGCTTTTTGGGTATATAGTTTTACCAGATAAAATACCCCCTGTCGAGAAAACCTTTTTCCCCGGCTATTTAAAAATAAAGTATCCTCATCCGGATTTTTAATTAATTTTGGCCTTACTTTATCCAAATATAAATTTAAAGACTGACATGCTTTATCTCCAAAAGGAATTATCCTCTCTTTAGAACCTTTCCCCAGACATTTTAGCATATGATTTTCCATATTTATATCATTAATTTTTAAATGTATCAGTTCTGACACCCTTAGACCTGTTGCGTAAAATAATTCTAATACGGCCTGGTCTCTTAAACCTAATTTACCTTTAAAATTTGCTTCATCTAACAAAAGATTTATCTCTCTCAAACTCAGAACATGAGGAAGCTTTTTGCTAACCCGGGGAAATTCAATCAAACCGGTGATGTCTTCCTTGATAAGGCTTTCCATTAACAAAAAACGATAAAACATCTTTACTGCTACTAAATTTCGAGAAATTGAATTAATCTCTAAATCTTTTCCTCTTAGATAAACAAAATAATTACTAATAATAATTTTATTAGTCTGATTAAAAGAACAAATCCTCTTCTTTTTTAAAAAACTAATATACTTTATCAGATCATACCTATAAGAAATTATAGTATTTTGAGCTAAACCTCTTTCTATAGATAGATAATCTAAAAAACACTCTAAAGTTTCTTCTAATTTTTTCATAATATTTGGAAATCCATAAATTCCAGTGACTAAATAACATTATGTAACATTTAGTGCCTGGCACAAAATGTTACCTCTTAATATTTTACCGTTAGATCCGAAGGAACAATTTGAATCCAAACATTTCCCGGAGTTAAAGCTATTCTATTCCCTTCTTTGTCTAAAAATAGGGTTCTTGCTCTTAGATCTGTCTTTTCCCAGGTAATTTCTGTTGAGTTACCTTTAAAAAATAATAATCCTGTTCCCTTGCCAACGAAATCTATCGCCAGCCTTCCCTCTTGGTCAATAATTTTGGTATCAGCAAATTGAATTATAATATTATCTACCGCTAATTGCTTTTTAGTCTTGGCATCTATGTGAGGTTCACCATTCATAAATCTCATATATTTCATCGATTCAGGTTGGTATTTGTAACTAACCGTATAGTTACCGTAGTAAGGAATTACTATAGAATCAGTTTCTCTGCCGGTTAATTTTTCATTTCTACTAATTTCAAATTGATATTCCTGCTTTTTTAGCATCTCAATATAACCTAATTTATTGGCTTCTTTTCTCAACTTTGTGGTAGAGGTGTATAAATTGTGAGGTGGTTCTCGGTCTGTAGACCTCCAAAAGGGCTGAAAATCCACAAACTCATTTATATCATCTACATTCTCTTCTTTTATAAAATTAGTTGCCTCATCACTCCCACCCACATGGACATAAATCGCCTGATGCTCTAAAGATTTGCTAACAAAATAAGGTCTTGCACTTCTTATCGGCCCAACTTCTTCTGCCTCCTGGTCATAATAAATAGCTAAAAACCTGGTAATTCCCCCTTCTGCTAAAACTTCATAGACAATATTAGCTTTATCCAAGCCGCTTTGCGGTCTGGCTCCTTCTGAATTTTCTACCATAATAGAAAGAGGTCTGCTGCCAAAAGGAGATTCTTTTTCCTTTACTTCCGGAAGAGTAGTAATTTCTCCTGGATTTACCACAGTACCATAAGTTGCTTCGATATTTTCTTCTTTTTTTTCACCTAAATTAACTTTAAGCTGTGATTCGCCCGGTTCGAATATCTCTCCCTTAACTTCTTTCCTGCTGGTTATAGTCTGCTTAAAATATTCAGTAGAAACACTTATGTCCTCTCCTAAAGAATCTTTGGTTTGAGTTGGAGGAACCATTGAAACAGGCTCAGCCTCAATCTCAGGGGTTTTAACTTCTACTTTTGGTGCTCCTTCCGTTAATTCTTCTTTGCTTACTACTTTTGTTTCAGTTACCTCTTCTTTTATCTTGGGTGGTTCGGGTGAAACCGGTGCAGCTTTTGGCTTAACTTCCAATTGAGCAACGGGCTTTTTCTCGGTAATCTCCGGTTTCTTAGATTCTGGCTGTTCTGGGGCAGGAATTTCCATCAGGCTAACCAAAGTAAACTCTTTTTCTGGTAAGGGCCTGGTTAAATCAAAGGCGATCATATTTCCGAAAGCAAATAATAATATAATATTAAGTATGATAGAGATTAAAAATGACCTCCCTAAAAAACTCTTTTTACTCTGTTTTAAGCGTTTTGTTCTATATCTGTCTATGGACATTTATTATTTATACCTCAATCAAATTAGTCGTTAGCCTGTCTTCTTTTTTTCTTTGCTGTTCACTATTCACTAACCACTAACGACTATATACTATTTTATTTCTTGCTCCACAGGTTGGGTGGCGATGGCAATTCTTTCCGCTCCTCCCTTTTTAAGCAAATCCATCACGCTGATTACCTTACCATGGAGTACATTTCTATCTGCCTCTAAAACTACTATTTTTTCGGGTTCCTCTTTTATTCCTGCAGCCACGCTTGCGGAAAGTTTTAACGGGTCTATTAATTTTCCATTAAAATAAATTGTATTATTTTCGGTAATGGTTACGATAATATTTTCCGATGACTCGGCAGCAGCAAAATCTCCGCTTGGTAAATTAATTTTCACTCTATTTTCTAAATTTACAAAAGTAGTAGTCAGCATAAAAAATAACAATAAAAGAAAAACTACATCAATTAAAGGAGTCAGGTCAAAAGTGGCGCTCTTTTTATTTAGATGAGGAAATTTCATATTCTACTTCACCATCCTGATTAAGACTGTCTCGAATAACCCCAACATTATTAGTTTCCTGATAAGTTAGAAGATCTATAAGCTCTATACAATTTACTTCCATCTCTCTTATCAATTCATCTACTCGGTGAGATAAATAATTATAAATCACGATAGTCGGTATAGCTACCGATAATCCAAAGGCAGTAGTAAGCAGTGCTACAGAAATTCCTCCTGCCAGTGCTACTGGGTTACCTACTCCCACAATTGCTATTACATTGAAGGCTTTAACCATACCAAACACTGTTCCCAAAAGCCCCAATAATGGAGTAATATTACCAATGGTAGAAAGCGTAGACAAGTTTTTCTCTAATATAGGAATTTCCTGTCTGGCTCTATCTTCAACCGCCTCTTTCATCGCATCCCTTCCCCGGCCAAATTTCATTAAACCGGCCAACATAATCTTTGAAATGGGAGTGAGACTTTTACGACAAGCAGAAATAGCCAGTTCAATGCTCCCCTTTTTAACTAAATTTTTAACTCGTAAAACATATTTTTTACTTTTAGTTTTAATGCTCTTTAAATAGAACATCCTCTCAAAGAAAATAGTCATTGCAATTAACGAGCATATAAAGATGGGGTACATTAAGAACCCACCTTTTTCAAAAACTTCTAACATTAAATATTTTCCCCCTCTTCTTTTGTGATTTTAGTAATTAAATTTAAGATACAAGATAGCGCGTTCACGGTTTTTAGTTCTTAGTTTATAGTTTTTAGAAAAGAAAAACTAGTTTTCGGTTCGTTGGAAGAGTCTATAACAAAACAACCCTACGCGTTTGAGCTTTTTATAAACTTGAAACTTGCAACCTATAACCCGTTAATCTTTTCTTATTCTTATTTTCCTCACAATATACGAAATACGATATACGATATACTTATTATTCCCTCTCTAATGCTTCTAATCTTTCCTGGGCTTTTACACCATATGGACTTTGAGGATATTTAGAGATCAAATTCTGGTAATCAGAAATAGCTTTTTCCTGATTTTCTAACTTTTCCCAGCAAATTGCCTTGATATACAGAATATCATCACCATAATCTAGATTGGAATAAGCTTCTAAATATTTTTCTCCCTCCTTAATGGCCTTTTCATATTCATCTTTTTTAAAATAAGAAAGACACAGTCCATACAAAGCCTCTGACAGATATGGACTATCAGAATATTCTCTTACCAGCCTATCTAAATTGATAATACTTTCCATCCAGTCCTCTTCCTGTAAATAGATCTGGCTTAATAAATACATAGCTTCTGCCCTGAAACTACTATTACTGTAAGAATTTATAAACTTTCCCAGTTCTGCCTTAGCCACATTCTTATCTCCTAAAAGATAATAGTTCTTGCCAACTCTAAACTGCGCTTCTTCAGTGAATTTACTATCAGGATAAATACTTATAAGTTTTTTAAATTCCTCTATGGACGATTGGTAATCTTTATTCTCCAGATAAGTCCAGGCGATAGCAAATTGGGCATTAGCTGATAAATCCCCCTTAGGATACATTTCGATAAATTTTTCGTATGCTTCTCTGGCCTTCTGGTAATCTTTAAGATTATACCATGATTCTGCCGCCATAAACTTTGCTCTTTGCCCCAAATCTAAATTTTCTCCATCTTCTTCCACTTGGTTAAAATATTCGCTCGCCTTCTCATAATCAGTTAATTTAAAATAACTCCACCCCATCCAGTAATAGCTTTCCGAGAGTAAAGGAGATTGAGGGAAAAATTGAATAATTTTATTAAATTCCTCAATTGCCTCTTTATCTCTCTTCTGATTATAATAATAATTGCCTAATCTAAAATAGGCCTCCTGAGAAAAATTACTCTGGGGGTATTTTTCTCTTAATTCTTCAAATGCTGCAATTTCTGCTTCTTGATCCCCTAATTCTTTAGAGGCCTTCCCTCTTAAATAGAGTGCTTCATCGGTGGATGTTTCCATTAATTCTGATAAAGCTAATTGATATTTTTTTAAATCATACAAATTCTTACCCAATTCGAAATGGGCTGACTTAATAAGCTCACTTTGCGGATATTTCTCTATAAATTCTTGAAATTTTAAAATTGCCTCTTCCTTATCACCCTGCCGGGAATAAGCCAAACCTAAATCAAAACTGACATTTTCCAATAAAGAATCTTCCATTTCGAACTGCTTTAAGGCTTCTAGATTTTCAATAGCTTTACTGTATTCTTGTAAATTAAGCCAGCACCGAGCCAGTAAATATTGAGCCTCTTTTTTCCTATTATCTTCTATATCTGTTTTTGAGATTACGTCCTTTAATTGTACTATCGCTTCCTCATATTTCTTTTCTTTAAATAAACTCAAACTATTATAATATTTCACTTCGGAAGCCAATTCAAATCCCGGAAAGAGAAATAATAAATTATTAAATGCTTCTTCTGCTTCTTGATATTTCCCAGAGCTAAAATAAGCTTGACCCAACAAGTAATAAACTTCTTCTGTCTCTTTCCCTTTATATGCGGAATATTTCTCTAAAAATTCCCGGTAAACTTTGATTGTATCCGCATAATTATTCCCCTGAAAATAAGATTTACCCAACTTATGTCTGGCTTGTAAGGCTAAATCGCTATCGGGAAAATCATTTAATAATTTCAAAAACCTCTTGGCTGCTTCTTCATATTCTTCTAACAGATAATAACACCACCCGCTGCCCCAGAGGGCATCATCGGTATACTCGTTTATCTCCGAATCGGTGACTACTCTCTCATACTCTACCTGAGCCAACTTATATTCCTTCTGCTGGAAATAACACTCAGCCAACAGGTAACGGGCATGGGGATAATCACTCTTTATATCCAGGGCTTTTTTTATTTCTTCAACAGCCACGGTGTACTCCTTTAAAGAATAAAATTCATAGCCTAATTTATAATATTCTACAGCTTTTTCTTCCTCACTACTGGCTCGTAATTCGGTCGTCTTTTTTCTTTCTTCGCGGTATTCGTCCATCAGATTAAGCTGATAATATGAGCGGGAAAGAAATTGACGGGCTTTTTCAAATTCAGGATTATAATCTAAAGATCTGGTAAATTCTTCGAGGGCTTTATCATATTCACCTTTCAAATAATAATCATAGCCGGTGTTAAAATGCTTTAAAGTCTCTCTCCCGTATTTTTTCTCTTCCAGGCAATTATTTAAATAATGTTGGGCTGTATTGTCGAAAGAATCAATCCTGATAACTTCTTCCCATTGAGAAATAGAATTATCCAGATCCCCTATCTTGTAATAACTTAAGGCTAAATAGTAATGAGGTTCCTTAAAATCAGAATTTGCTAAAATAGATGATTCAAAGTAACTTACCGCCTCTTTAAAATTACCATTTTTATAAGATAGATAGCCTTTTTCGTAGTTTTCATAAGCTTTCCGGCCGTATTTTTCGGACTGTTCGTTCTTTTTAATAATCCAGGAAATATCTTTGCCTTTGTTCTGGGGATCTATCCTTAAAACTTCTTTAGATTCATCAAGAGAAAGGCCTATCTCACCCATATCATAATAAATTTGAACCAAATAGAGATGGGCCTCTAATAAATCAGGATCATATTCTGTAGAAGAAATAAAATATTCGAGCGCCTGCTCATGCTCGCCTTTAGAATAAAAGGCATATCCTAATCGAAAATAAGCCTGGGAAGCTTTTTTATAAATATCTTTACTTTCCAAATGATTACCTTCTACCAGTTGAATAAAACTATTTAAACTGTTTGCTTCCTTAATAGTCCAATGGGTTTTGTTATAAATCTCCGCTAAAAGATAATAAGCTTCAGCATACTTAGGGTCTGCGGCCACTGCCCCTTCTCCGTATTCTATGGCAAGAGCCCATAACTTTTTACTGGGATAATCAACACCTTTATATTCAATAATGGCTTTATCCATTGAATCAACACATTTGTAATAATTACTCAGAGCTTTAAGCGAAGTAGTGGGAGTTTTTGTTAATCTATCTTTATCTTGAATTGATAATTCAACATTTAACTCTTTTAAGATATATAAAACTAGTTGATCTTTTAAGTTAAAAATATCTGTGTTTCCCACTATAAAATCTCGAAAAGCGGTAATTTCTCCGGTGGAGTTATCGTACTTTTTAAGACTCAAATTCAAACTAGAGGGAGAAGAAAGATAGAAATCGCCAAAAAATATAACCTCAGCATTTAGATTCTTACTAAACTGGATTAATAGAGATTTATCTATCTCGGCTGAAATGGGTAACAAATCATATTTATAGTACAAATCCTCTATCTCTTGACGAGAAGTACAGATGAAAATATCAATCTGAGAAAGATCACTTATCAGCATGTCGGTCAAACCTTTACTTAACCAATCCCAGCTTGACTGCCCGGTACGATTATTAAAATATAAAACGCTTATCTTCCTGTCGGAGGCTTGAACAATCTGAATATTACAAAAAAAACTTATCATTATTATAAAAATAATAATGGTGTAAAAAAGTTTCAATGAAAATTTTTCTTTTAAAAGACAATTAATTATTTTAGCCATTTATTCACCTTTGCTTTAATTAACCAATTCATTTAGTCGTTAGATATGATTTACGAGATACGAATTTATTCTATCTTCTTGTTTCTTTCTCTTTATTTTTCTTTTTTTCACTAAATACCATATACTAAATACTATATACTAATTATCCTAATACGCTAATTACTAAAATTATACCTTATTTATTGGAAAAAGTAAAAATGATTTCCTTGATTTTTACCTGATCTCCCTCTTTAATTCCTTTTTTAATTAAATCCTTTTCTAAACCCATTTTTTTTATAATTTTCTGGAAATAATCTATTGCTTCCTCATTATTAAAATTGGTCATCGCTACTATCCGTTCAATCTCTGCCCCGGTAACTTCATAAAGGTCTCCCTTTTTATTAATTATAAACCGGGGGGCAAATTTATACACTGTTCCTTTTTTAGGTAAAACCTCAGTAATCGTCTCTTTTTCTTTTAATTTTAATTCATCCAACAAAGAAGAAAGACTATAGATTAGTTTATTTAATCCTTCTCCGGTTAAAGCAGAAATGGGAAATATTTGATAACCTTCTTTATGGAAAGCATCTTTAAAGTAATTCATATTTTCTTTAACAGAAAGAAGGTCACATTTGTTTATAGCTATAAGCTGGGTTTTTTTTGTCAGTTTTTCACTAAAACTATTTAATTCTTTGTTTATAGCCCTAAAACTATATAATGGATCCTCTTTTTTTATTAGAGAACCGTCGATAATATGCAAGATTATTTTAGTTCTTTCAATGTGTTTTAAAAACTCATCTCCCAAACCAGTCCCTTGATGGGCGCCTTCGATTAGACCGGGAATATCCGCTGCCATAAAACTTTTTGTTTCATCTACACTAACTACTCCTAAATTAGGGATAATAGTGGTAAAGGGATAATCGGCAATCTTGGGTTTAGCTGCTGAGATTCGAGAAAGTAGAGTAGATTTTCCGGCATTAGGATAGCCAACCAATCCTACATCGGCAATTATTTTTAGACTTAAATATAATTTCTTTTCTTCTCCCGGTTCTCCTTTTTGAGCAAATCTGGGGCTCCTTCTAATAGAACTTTTAAAGCGAAAATTTCCCTGTCCACCCTGTCCACCTTGAGCTACAATAATTCTTTGCCCGTTCTCTATTAGATCGCTTAAAATGGCGGAGATGTCCATATCCTCTACTAAGGTTCCCAAAGGAACTTTTATTAATAAATCTTCTCCGTTTTTCCCTTTCTTGTTACTTCCCTGTCCGTTTTCTCCGTTTTTTGCATTTTGATGAGGGTGATTATAAAGGTCTATTAAGGTGCCAATCTTATCATCTGCTTCAATAATTGTATCTCCGCCTTTTCCTCCGTCTCCCCCGTTAGGACCACCTTTAGGGATATACTTTTCTCTTCTGAAGCTTACGGCTCCATTTCCCCCTCTTCCTGCTCTCACTTTTATTTTCACTCTATCCACAAACATGCTCTTCTCCCGCTAAAATGAAAATTTGTGCCAGACACTTTTTTTCATTTTTTATTGTTTTACCTAATGATACTAAAAAACCCTGGGTTTTACAATAAAACTCAGGGTTAGTTTAATAAAATTGTTTTCTTATTTTAAGATCTCTCAGCATAAACACAAACTTGCTTTCTATCTTTTCCCTTTCTTTCAAAAGTTACAAATCCTTCAGTTAAAGCAAACAGGGTATCATCATTCCCTCTTCCCACATTTTCTCCGGGAAGAATTTTAGTTCCCCTCTGTCTTATTAAGATACTACCTGCTGTTACAAATTGACCGTCAGATCGTTTTACGCCTAAACGTTTAGCATTACTATCCCTACCGTTTTTAATTGATCCCTGACCCTTTTTATGTGCCATAAATTCTCACCTCACCCTCTTAAATCTGCTTCCGATTAAATTATGTTATAAATGCTTAATTATCCTGATACTTTATACTAATCTTTTATATTTCTATATTTTCAATTAAAATTTCAGTATAAGGCTGTCTGTGTCCAGTCTTTTTACGATATCTTTTTTTGGATTTATATTTAAAAACTAAAATCTTTTTAGCTTTATCCTGGTTTAAAACTTTCCCAACAACCTTAGCTTTTTCTACCAGAGGTCGGCCAATAATATGTTCACCATCTTTGTCAACCATTAGTATCTGGTCAAATTCTACTTTCTTTCCCTTTTCCTGATCTAACTTTTCAACCCTGATTATATCCCCTTCTTTTACTAGATACTGTTTCCCTCCAGTTGCGATAACAGCTTGCATTTTTAGCAATCCTCCTTGCCTTATAAACTCGCCATAATTAGGTAGTAATCTGATAAACCGACCACTTTTAGACCCAACCTGTGCGGATATGAAACCGATGCTTATAAAATTTAGCATATATTTATATGGTTGTCAAATTTATTCGTATTTGCTTACTACTTAAACATCTGCTTAATTTTCTTAATCTCTTTTAGCCTGCCGACAGCTACTACATCTATCCTCTCTAGGTGAATATTTTTTGAAGATATGATAAAAATAGTTTTTCCTGCTTTTTTCTCTAATTGCTTAATCAATAGCATCTTTGCCCCGGATAGATTTTCCTCTACTTTAGGATGCACTCCCAATAGGACAGCTTCTGCTCTTGAAGTATTACACAGCTCTTCTAACTTGCGTAGAACCATGTTGCCTACGGTTTCGGCAGACAAAACCCGGCCCGTTCCGGAACAGTAAGGACAAGTAGTTCTTAGCATGTTTTCTAAATCTCTCCTGGATCTCTTTCGGGTAAGTTCAACCAGACCCAATTCAGTATTCTGGATAATATTAGTTTTGGTTTTATCTTTTTTTAAACTTTCCTCTAATTTCTTTACTACCTTTTCGATATCTTCTTGATTATCCATGTCAATAAAATCGATTATGATAATCCCTCCAATATCCCGCAACCTTAACTGAAGTCCTATCTCCTCAGCCGCCTGCAAATTGGTCTTTAAGATGGTTTTCCTCATATCTTTTTTACCAACAAATTTGCCGGTGTTTACATCGATTACCGTTAAGGCCTCCGCCTGGTCAAAAACCAAATACCCTCCGCATTTAAGCCATATCTTTTTTTGTAAACCTTTGTTGATTTCTTTTTCAATATTATATTCCTCAAATATGGGTTTTTCTCCATTATAGAGAGATACTCTGGGTTCTAATTCTAATAAAGATAGAGTCTTTAAAAACTGCAGCATATTTTTATATTCATTATTAGAATTTATTAAAATTTCTTCTACTTCTTCGGTGAGCAGATCTCGGATAATCCGATAAGTAAGAGTCAGGTCTTCATGTAACAACATGGGAGCTTTGTCTTTCCTTCCTCTGTTTTTAATCTTATTCCATAATTTAGTCAAAAAATCCAGATCGGTTAAAAAATCCTCCAACTCTTTCCCCCAGGCGGCAGTTCGAATAATCAATCCTATATTCTTGGGTTTTATTTGTTGAACAATTTTTTTTAATCTTTCTCTTTCCTTTTCTTCTTCAATCCGGTGTGAAATGCCAACATTTGTGCTATTGGGCATTAGAACTAAATATCTACCCGGAAGACTAATATTAGTTGTTACCCGTGCTCCTTTAGGGAATATAGCCTCTTTTACTACTTGCACCATTATCTCCTGGTTAACTTTAATTTTATCCAAAGCAGTTTTGGAAGCAGAATCAGAATCAGTTTCAGTAAACGTCTCTTCATCTTTATCCTGATCATCTGTAGCTTTATCGATATGCAAAAAAGCGTTTTTCTCAATTCCAATATCTACAAATGCTGCCTCTATCCCAGGCAAAACATTAGTTACTTTACCTTTATATATATAACCTACAATCTTATCATCTTCAATTCTCTCGATGTGGATTTCTACCAATCGGCCAGCTTCGATTACGGCTACCCTCTCTTCGGTTAGACCCATATCAATAATTACTCTTTTATTCATTAAAAACTCCTGTTTTTAGTTTAAATGGTCAATCAGTCTACCAGTCCGCCGGTCACCCGGTCTTTCAGTCAATCTAGTCGTTAGTCGTTAGCATTAAATACAAGTTTTCAGTTTATTATGTTTATGCCATTGCGAACACTGTGACTTTATCACTGTATTTCTATACGTTCTAAGCTAACTATATACTATTATATACTATTTTAGGCTTCTGATTTCTAGTTTCTTCTTTCTTAACGTAATACTCGATACTCGATACTCGATACTCGATACTAAATTTATCTTCATATATTTTACTCTAAATAATCTCATTAGTAAAGGCAACAAAATTTAAATTTAATATTTAAAACAGTATTTTAAAAATTTAGTAAAAATATTTTTTATTTATATTTTTGTTTGATATTTAAATAACCTCTTCACCTTTTGCATATAAACCATCACGGCATATCTGGATGATATCAAAGTTATTTACAAAATTGGAAATCCAGGCCTTTGCAACATATCGGGGATTTAAATTTCCCTGCTGCCCTATCCTTATTTCCAAACAAAGCTTTAAAATTGGGCTTTTAAAATTATGCACTTTTATATCTAAAATCGAAGGCTTTATATCAAACATTTTGACCCCATTTTTAGTTTGTTTTTCTACGTTAATTTCGTCCAAATTTAAAAATCTTTTATTATTTTTTTCTATCTCTTGCTTCAGCTTTCTTAATTCATCTTCTTGATTTTTAGCTGCAGAATCTAATAGCTTTTCCTTTATCTTTAGGGTGATAACGTAAGAGGCTCTATCGATTATTTTTACTAAAGAATCTGCAGAGGAAGGGATTGTTTTGGCCTGTAATATCTTCAATCCTTGAGGCAAAACCAGATTTAATCTTTCTGTTAACTCCTCGACTTTTATCTCCTCCTTTAGCCTGATATCTAAATATTCAGAGGTGCTGCTGATACCCAGAGGTAAAGGGGGACCGAAAGATATTCTAAACCGAGGATTAAAACCGTTAGATATAACCGCAGGGATATCGGCTCTTCTTAGAGTACGGGTAAAAACCTGGGCCAGGTTTAAATGGGAAATATATTTAATCGGTCCGTCTTTACAATATTTTACTCTAACTAATTGTTCCAAATAAAAAACTCTCCTTTTATTTACATTTATCGTGTATAAATTTGCATCTCTTCTTTAGTTATTTGGTTATACTGAGTGTGTTAATCAATTGGCTAATTAGCCAATTGATTAACACACTCCACACCCTGTACAATCCTCAAAACGACAATCGGGAGTTGTTTCTCCTCTTAAAGCCTTCTCCTTCTCCTCAAGCAGATATTCCTTTTTAACTCCACATGAGATATGGTCCCAGGGTAGAACCTCATCTTTCTCTCTCGCTCTGTTAGCATAGAATTCCATATTAAGTCCGCAATCATTAAAGGCCTGCTGCCAGGCTTCAAAATTAAACTGTTCTCTCCAGGCATCAAATTTACATCCCAAATAGTGAGCTTTTTCTAATACTTCACCTAACCTTCTATCCCCTCGGGCAAATACTGCTTCCAGATAGCTATGGTCAATATCCGGATAACTGAAAGAAATGTTCCTCCAATTTAATCTATTCTTCAAATATCTTACTTTTTCAGACAATATCTCCCTCTCCTCCTGGGCTTCCCATTGGAAAGGAGTATGGGCTTTAGGTACAAAAGCAGATACGCTAATATTTATATTTATCTTCCTTCCGGTTATTTCTCTTCCCATGTGGTCAACTTTACTAACTAGCCTTATTATCCCTTCCACATCTTCTTCGGTCTCGGTGGGTAAACCGACCATAAAATAAAGTTTTATCTTCCTCCACCCTCCCTCAAAAGCTGCTTTTATTGAAGAATACAAGTCCTCTTCCAGAACATTTTTGTTTATCACATCCCTTAACCTTTGAGTTCCTACCTCCGGGGCAAGAGTAAGTCCGGTCTTCCTTACTCTTTGAATCTGCTGGGCTAAAGCGACGGAAAAAGAATCTATCCTTAAAGAAGGCAGAGAAACCCCCACGCCTTTTTTTTCAAATCGATCTACCAATTTAGTAATCAAGCTCTTTATTTCACTATAATCGCTCGAACTTAAAGAGAACAAGGATACCTCCTCGTATCCGGTATGTGCAAGAATTTCATCAGTCAATCCAATTAAAGTATTGACTGATTTTTCCCTTACCGGGCGGTAAATCATCCCTGCCTGACAGAAGCGGCATCCCCGGGTACACCCCCGAAAAATTTCCAGGGTAATCCTATCGTGGACTACATCGATATTGGGAACAATGGGAAAAAGAGGATATGCTACTTTCTCAAAGTCAGAAATAATCTGTTTTTTGATTACTGAATAATAGGTTTCTTTTTTAGGAGTAACCGATCTAACCCTTCCGTCTTTAAAATAAGTTATTTCATAGAAAGACGGAACATAAATACCTTCTATCCGGGCTAATTCTTCTAAAAGTTTTATTCGGCTCCGTTTCTTATCTTTCCATTTTCCATAAACTCCTATAATTTCACCAATAATCTCTTCCCCTTCTCCGATTACAAATAAATCGATAAAACGGGATAACGGTTCCGGATTAAAAGCCCCTGGTCCACCGGCAATAATCAGGGGGTCATCTTCTTTTCTCTCTTCCGACCTTAAAGGTATATGTCCAAGTTCTAGAAGATTTAGGATATTGGAATAACATAATTCATGTTGGATAGTAAATCCAACGATATCAAAAGAATTTAAAGGTCTATAGGTCTCTAAAGAAAAAACGGGTATCTGTCTTTCTCTCAGCAGTTTTTCCATATCCACCGCAGGTGAAAAAACTCGCTCAGCCAGAACATCGTTTCTCTTATTAATAATCTCATACAAAATTTTAAATCCTAAATAACTCATCCCAATCTCGTATAAATCAGGAAAGACCAATGCTACTTTAACTGTGGATATATCCTCTTCTTTTACTATTTCATTAAATTCTTTGCCGGTATACCTCCCCGGTTTTTCTACCTTATCCAATAACTCTTCAAATAATATTTTTTTAATATTCAATTATTTTTCTCCTTAATTAGCTAATTGGTGAATTGGCCAATTGTTTTACCACTTTACCTTATGTAATTCCACATTTAGCAATATCCCTATCACTATTAAGTTAGATATCATAAAGCTTCCACCATAACTTAAAAAAGGCAGTGGAAGTCCGGTAGCTGGCAGCATCCCCATAGCCATCCCAATATTTACTACAATATGAAAAAATAAAAACGACACGACACCAGTAGCAAGTAAACTTCCCAATAAATCTCTGGCCTCTAAAGCAATCTTTATTCCCCGCCATAAAATAATGGCATATAATCCTAATAACAAGATGGTTCCGACAAAACCTAACTCTTCTCCTACTACAGAAAATATAAAATCAGTGTGCTGGGCAGGTAGAAAATTTAACTGGCTTTGTAGTCCGCTAAAGATGCCATTCCCTAAAAACCCTCCTGAACCGATGGCAATCCTCGACTGGATAACATTATAGCCGCCCCCCAAAGGATCTAGGTTAGGATTTAAAAATAAAATGAATCTATTCTTCTGATAATCTCTTAGAAAAATCCACAAAACTGGAACAGAAGATAATCCCGCTAAAATAGTGAAAACTAAATATTTTATCTTAATTCCCGCCACAAACAACATGATAATAAGAATAGCTAAATATACTAGCGAAGTTCCCAAATCCGGTTGCATAAATACCAATATAATTAAAATCCCGGTATAAATAAAAGGAAGTAAATAATAGAGAAAATTATCAAATTTTAGTTTATTTTTAGATAAAAAATCCGCTAAAAACATTATTAAGGCGATTTTAGCAAACTCCGAGGGCTGAAAATCAAAAGGTCCTATAGCCAGCCAACGCCTCGCTCCATAAGTTGATCTACCAGAAATTATCACCATTATCAGTAAAACAATAGCCCCAAAATAGATCACTTTAGAATATCTTTCCAGGTTATGGTAATCGATAAAAATTATTATAGTTAAAAATATAAATCCTAACAATGCCCATAATGATTGTCGCTTTACAAAAAAATAAGGGTCGCTTTCCCCTGTTGCTGCCAAACGTGTTGAACTGAATAATACTAAAAGTCCATAAAAACAGAGAAACACTACCGCAAAAAGAAGAGCAAAATCTATATTTTCAGTTAATCTATCTAATTTTTCTTTCAAATTCTATCCTCCAAATCAGTTCCTGATACAAAAGTTAACCAAAGGTGCCAGGCACCTTTGGTTAACTTTTTAATTTTTAATATTAAAATATTTTTCCAGCATAGCTCGGGCTATGGGAGCAGCTGCTACTCCCCCTTCTCCTCCATTTTCTATAAAAACGGTAATGCAAACTTCCGGATTCTCATAAGGTGCGAACCCGATAAACCAGGCATGGGTCTCCCCCTGAGGATTTTGAGCTGTCCCGGTCTTCCCGGCTACTGCTAATTCTTGAATATTTGCTCTCCAACCCGTTCCTTTTAATATGGTCTGTCTTAATCCCTCTTTAATAATTTTAAATGTATCTGAAGAAAAGTTTACTTTTTTATGAATTTCCGGCTTAATTTCTTCTACTGTGTTGCCATCGGCGGAAATTATCTTTTTTACTAAATGCAACTTGTAAACTTCTCCTTCTGCAGCGATAGTAGTAATAAGACTATGCACCAGTAAAGGTGTTAACAAAAGATAACCCTGACCGATAGAAAGATTTATAGTATCACCGGGAAACCAAATCTCTTTAATTTCTCTCTCCTTCCATTGAGCAGAAGGAATTGTCCCTATAGCTTCTGCGGGCAGATCAATACCCGTTTTTTCTCCCAATCCATATTTCTGCATATATTTATTAAATCTTTCAATCCCCAGGTCTTTTCCTAAAGTGTAAAAATAGATATTACAGGAATGAGTAATTGCATCTACAATACTTAAACTTCCGTGTCCGGTCTCCTTCGAGCAGTTGAAGACCCGGCCAGCTAATTCAAAAGTACCCGAGCAATAAATCTTTCTTTTTCTATTAGTAACTCCTTCTTCCAGAGCAGCTGCCGCTGTAACTACTTTAAATATCGAACCAGGAGAATAAAGACCCTGAACACTTCGGTTAGTCAAAGGGTAATCGGTATCAAAAGAAAGCCTTTGCCAATCAGAACTGGAAATTCCATTAGCGAATAAGTTGGGGTTAAAAGAAGGTCTATTAACCAGAGCTAATATTTCCCCACTGTTAGGATCACTTACCACAATAGAACCTTTTTTATCAAAGAGTAAATTTTCTCCGCAAAGCTGTAAATCTCTATCAATAGTTAATATCAAATCTTTGCCCGGAACCGGTTTCTGATACAATAAAGTAGCTATCTCCTGACCCAAGGCATCAACTTCGACTTCCTTCCCTCCTTTTTCTCCTCTCAAAATAGCATCATAATACTTCTCCAGCCCGGCTTTTCCTATGATGTCTCCTCCCTGATATTTTGGATTGCCAAATCGCTGCAATTCTTCTTTATCTATTTCTCCCACATAACCTAAGCTATGAGCTGCAAAATCATGGTAAAGATAATCTCTCCGAGGTTTAACCTCTAATACCACTCCCTTTAATTCATCTTTTCTCTCCTCGATCTCCACTGTCTTATTTGTGTTACAATCATCCAAAATTTTTACCGGTTTAAAAGGATTTTCCCGGTAATTTTTTACTATCTGCGAAATTTCTTCCGGAGAAATACCTATAATTTTACTTAGTCTTTCACTCAGTTTTTCTAAATCATCAACCTCTGCCGGAATTATAGATACTACTACTGCCGGACGATTAGTAACCAATAATTCTTCCTGGCGATCATAAATCCTGCCCCGAGGGGCATCTTCTACCAGAGTACGGATGCAATTCCCTACCGCCCTTTCCTTAAATTCCTCTCCTTTAATCATCTGCAAATACCATAAACTGATAACTAATATTAGAAAACAGATGACCATAAATATCAATAACCAATTTAGCCGTTGTTTCACATCTTCTGGAACTGTAGAAGATTCCCTCATAATTACTCCTCAATTTTAATGGCAAAAGTTAACCAAAAGTGCCAGGCACCTTTGGTTAACTTTTTTATTTTTATTCTTTAATCATCTGAAAAAGTTTATTTATTGCTAAAAAAATAAGAGGTGATAGCAGGCTACTATATAAAGCCTCAGGAAGGGCTATCTGTTTTAAGCTCCAGGCCAGTCCATATTCGATTCCAAAAGCTCGTAATAGCAAAAAAATTAAAATACTTTGTAAAAATGATGCAATAAAAGTTATTACCGGAATAAGAAATAATATATGTTCATGAAATATTTTTTCTTTTAAAATTCCACAGGTAAAACCTATCACCGTCTTTGCCAAAGCATTTATTCCTAAGAGGCTGGTAGAAAAGATATCCTGCAAAAGGCCGGAAACAAATCCAGAGATAGACCCTTCTTTTTCTCCCTTCATCAAGGAAAAAACTACTACTACCACCATTATCAAATCAGGTTTCAATCCCAAAATGGTAACCGAATTAATAAGGGTAAGTTGAATGACTAAGGCAACTACAATTATTGCACCTTTAAGCAAAATTTTCATCAGCTATCTCCTTATTTAATTGATTAATTAGAAAAACGGATATTGATATAAAATAAAGGGTGATACTTGTCTTTCGATCTATTGAGGGGAATTTAACTATCTTAACATTTAAGGCTTTAGAAATAAGCAAATAGAAAGATCGGTAATATTATAATTCTATATATCTATAGCCATCAAGAGCCATTAAGATAATGCATCTATACTAAGATACTAAATTAATTACTATTCTATGTTTCTATTATTTTTGGGTTATCTCAATTAATTATCATTCACTTATTAAGTATTATCTATTATCGATTATTATTCTACTTCTTTTAGAGAATAAACTATTTTCCCTACAATTACCAACCAGATAAAATAAAAAAGGGCTAAAACTCGGAAAGCCCTGTTTGGCTGCTTAATTGATCTATAAATCCATTCCATTCCGTGTCTTTGCATCCATAATGGTGCTCGCGGTATTCTGCCGGAAAGGACGTCGAAACTTCCGCCTACTCCTATACATACTGGTACATCTAATTTCTCTAAATTTTTATTAATCCACTTTTCTTGTTTGGGCACACCCATACCCACCAGCAATATATCCGGTTTATTTTCTTTTATCTCGTCAATAATCTCTTCTTCTTTTTTATCCCTAACGCTATTACCATTTTTAACATCTTCACAATTTTGAGAATCTTCACAACTAAAATAACCGTGATGGGTTCCAGCTATCTTTATTCCCGGATATTTCTTGGTTAAATTTAAGGCAGTCTCACTAGCCACCTCAGGATAAGAGCCTAATAAATATAAAGAATACCCCTTCTTGGCAGCCAATCGGCATATGTTATGTATTATGTCTATACCGGTTACCCTTTCAGGTAAAGGATAATTTAGAGTTGTGGCAGCCCATAAAATACCTGCCCCATCAGGGGTAACCAAATCTGCAGATTTTAATATGGCGTGATACTCAGGGTCTTTTCTTGCTCGCAATACAGCCAAAGTATCCGGAGTAACAATCTGATGAGGTTTTTTAGATATAATAAATTCCTCTATTTTTTGAATAGTTTTTTGATTATCCACCTGGTCAATTCCCACTTGAAAGAGTTTTATGCGGCTATTTAGAATATCTCTTCCGATAATTAATTCCTCTGACTGAACCTTATTCTTCAGCAATTCAAAAACCACCCAGCCAAAAGCAGTCAGGGTTAACAGTAGATAAAAATTCTGGTATATAGAAATAATAAAAGCTGATATGCTTAAGTAGAGTGAGACCCTGATAATAGTTAAATTCGCTCCTTGAGCCGAAAATCCATAAGATTGGAGTTTCTGGCATAACTTGCTTCCGCTCCCGCTCTCTGAAAATAATGGTAATTTTCCTCCTATACCCGGGATTGAGCTTTCCTGACGGGCATAATTAGCTACAATAGAATAAGAGCTGTCTATAATCGGTACACCTAAAATTAAAAGTGGAATCAATAAAGTTAAAGCTGCTGTACTTTTGGATACACCCACAATAGCAATCACTGCTAATATAAATCCAAAAGACATATAATAGGAAGAAAATTTACTTCGGGGGACATATTTAATAAAAATAAATGAAGTCGCCGCCATAATCAAAGATAGTGATTCTGCTAAAATTAATCCCTGTCTCTGGACCAGAGAGACCACTAAAAAAGTGAGGGAAGCGATAAAGACAATATAGGGAGTGATGTCTCCCAGTTTATCTGCCTGACCGATAGAGTTAGTAATGCTTATCAGCCAGATTATGGTTAGGGGGATAGACAAATAGCTAAGATAAAGATACCCTCCCGATGAAGAGGAAGGAGCTCGCAAAAATTCTATTTTAACTCCAGAATAAATTATAATTAAAGAAATTAAAACTTGAAATATTAATTTAACCCCTGTGGGAATCTCTCTCTTTCTGTCTACCTTCCCTAAGATGACCATCAGCACACTACATATAACGATACCTGCAATTTTAAAGACTATTCCGGTTTCAAGCATATAAATTTATTTTCCTCTATTATTTCATTATTATTTCATTTATTACTTTTTTATCCTTATTTTTGACTTATCTTTCGGTTTTTGCTGTTTTTAACCTTTTTTCTGGGTAATCCAATTATACTAATACGACAAAAACATCCTAAATTCCTTCTTTTTAGGATAAATTTCTAAAATTAAAATAATTAGTGAATATTCTCTTTAAACCAGCGAACTGTCTTTTCTAAACCAGCTGAAAAGTCAAACTGTGGCTGCCACCCTAAAACATCTTTAATCAAGTGGCAATCCAGAATATTTTTCCTTAAATCCCCTACTCTGGGAGGCCCATAATGCGCCGGATGAGGGAATTTTATAATCTCCTTTAAAAGACAAAATATTTCATTTACCGAAATTCCTCTTTCGGTTCCCAGATTGAAGCCATTAAGTTCAATTTCAGGTTCAGGTTCAGGTTTAGTTTTATTTTTAGTTTCGGTTTCTTTTTCTTTTTCTTTAGCTTTTTCTATTTCCCGAACAACCTCAGATAATTTTACCATATTTTGAAGGGCAAGTAAATTAGCTTGGGCCACATCTTCTACATAAATATAATCTCTGATATATTCTCCGTCACCATTTATAGTAGGAATTTCTCCTTTTAGCATCTTTTCTATAAATATAGCAATAACACCGGCTTCACCATAAGGGTCCTGTCGGGGTCCATAGACATTTCCATATCTTAGTGCTACATATGGGATATGGTAATTTTTCTGATAAAAATCAAGATAATACTCGATAGCAGCCTTACTAATTCCATAAGGCGATTGAGGCTTAAAAGGGTAATCCTCACTGATGGGGAAATGCTCTGGTTCTCCATAAATAGTCCCACCGCTGGAGGCAAAAACTATTCCCCTAACCTGGTAATTAACACAGTATTGTAATAAATTCAAGGAACCAAGGATATTGGTTTGAGCATCAAATAAAGGGTCTCTTACAGAAAAAGAAACACTAATCTGGGCGGCTTCATGGCATACATAATCAGGTTTTTCCTTCTTAAACACTTCAGCTAACCCTTTTTGGTTGGTGATGTTTAATTTATAAAATCGGGCATTTTTGTTGATATTCTCCTCTCGGCCAGAAGATAAATCATCAACTATTACAACTTTATAATTATTTTTGATGAGTAAATCCACAATGTGTGAACCGATAAAGCCCGCCCCGCCGGTAACTAAAACGGTGGTCTTTTTATTTTCACTTACTTGTCCCTTTCTCTTTTCTAATTTCATGTTTCTTTTCCTTTCTACTACAAAAAGTTAACCAAAAGTGCCAGGCACTTTTGGTTAACTTTTTACATTAGAATGCTAAAACAAGGGCAATTACGCTACAGATGGCGCTTATTCCCCATAAGATAAACACCACATTCTTATGTGCTATCCCCCTAGTTAAAAGTCGATGGTGGAGATGCCCTTTATCGGCCTGGAATATAGGATAATGCCCCCGGTATCTCCTGCAGATAGCAAACAGGGTATCAACAATAGGTAGAGCCAGAATAATAATAGGAATTAAAATAAAAAAAGCATTCCCACTGTTTAATACCCACAAAGTCCCTATAGAGGCTAACATGAAACCGGCAAAGGTACTGCCGGAATCTCCCAGAAAGATTTTAGCCGGGTAAAAATTAAATCTCAAAAAAGCTAACATGCTCCCCGCCAGGGCAATAGATATAAGACTGAGAGCCTCTAAATTTTGCCTTAAGCCTAAAATAAGAAAAGTTACTAAGGCCATAAGGGAAATTCCACAAGCCAGCCCGTCTAAACCGTCTATCAAATTAATGGAATTAGTTACTCCCACTATCCAGAAGATTAAAATAGGATAAAGAAGATAACCTAACAGATCAAAAATTTTTAATTGATTAACTATAAAACTATTTATTAAATCACTGTTATATAGAATTACTATTAAGGCAGGAACCATTTGAATAATGAATTTATACTTGGGAGAAAGATCTACTATGTCATCTACCACCCCTAATAACAATATGATTACCCCGCCTATCAAGAGGGCTTTAATCTGTCCTTCTATCTGCACCACAAAGAGCAGACTCAGTAAAAATCCAAAAAAAATAACTATCCCGCCCAAATTGGGGATAGCTTCCTCGTGTATTTTACGATGACCGGGCATGTCCATCATATTTTGTTTTTTCCCTACACGCGCCATATAGGGAGTTAAAATATGCGAGACTATAAAGGCAATAACTCCAACTTCAATGTATTTCAAATAAATGTTCTCCTGTTTATTAATTCATCAATTCGCCAATTGACTTATCCTCTACCTGGCCAATTGATCAATTTAATTAATTCATTAATTCGCAAATAATTAATTTACTTGGCTAATTCTTTCTTTAGATCTTCTATACAGGCTACTGGTGAAGGGTCAACCTGATTTAATATTGCTAAATAATAGCTTGCCAGGTCACCTAAGAAAATTAGTGAAAACATGCGTGACATTTTTCCTTTACCTTTGGTAGGGCAAACCATAAACTCGGCTACTTTGCCTTGGATAATCTTGCGAGTAATTTTCCGTCTCTGCTCCACTCTCAAAAGCCCTTCTTTGTCTTGAAGATAAATAATTTTGACCTGTCGGTTTATGTTATTTTCTATTTCATAGCCCACTATTTCGTTATGGTCGAGTTCAGGAAATATATTCCAAAAACAGGGCCATTTACTATTTTCGTTTATCTGAGTCTTCCAACGCATTGCCACTGCCTCTAACAATCCTTCAGAACCGTAAATCAGGGGCAGATGCTGATACAGACTCAAGGCTACCTTCTTGGCTAAATTGTTTTTACTGGCAGATTTAGCACAATATTCCCTAGAAAGGTCTTGTAAAATGCTGATTGTTTCTTCTATCTCGCTGCTTCTTTCCTTTATCAAACCAAGCCTTTCTAAAGCTTTTAATATAGGAAAGAACAGATAAGAAATGGCGGCTCGAGGCTGGATTCCTCCTGGTACTTTAATCACAGGAAAGTTATTCTCTTGGGAAAGGACCGCTAATTTACCCCCTGAAGTTAAAGCAATGATTCTGGCTTTGGCTTCCAAGCATTTCTTCAAGGTAGAGATAGTTTCTTCAGTATTTCCCGAATAACTGATGGTAAAAACTAAAGAATTTTTATCTACAAATTTGGGTATATCATAGCCGCGAATGACTACTATAGGAATTGATAATTCATCGGCTAAATAATCAGATAATAGGTCCCCGCCAATGGCTGAACCACCCATTCCCAATACCACAATATTTTTAAAATTCTGGGCAGGGACATTGGCAGTGGCTGTGGTGGTAGTGGCATGATTGGGTAAAAGGTTGGTAGGAATAATAAATTCCTCTCCTAAAAGCAAGGCATCTCTCATCTTCTGCGGAAATTCTTCTAAAAGCTCTATCATGTTAGCCTTATCCAGTTTAGAAAAATCTCCATCTAATATATCTATATTACCCTTTTTGTTTTTTTTTGTCTCTCTCATAGCTCATTCCTCCCAAATTTATGCCTATCATTCTATATTTTATAACATACCACACAACCTTAATTCAAGCAAGTACAAAAATAACAAATTTTGCATTAAAAGTTAACCAAAGGTGCCAGGCACCTTTGGTTAACTTTTATTTATAAGATTAGAGTCCGGTAGTTAAATGAGGAGTGAAGATAATATCGCCACCTGTTTCACTCCAATAAACCCAATCACCACTACTTGAATTGTTTCCTGGATATTTTGGGCCAGTAGATGCCCCCCACCAGTTATATTTCGCATAAATGTTATGAGTCGTTTTGTTGCTAACCCCATGAATACTGTTTCCTGTTATTTTATTCTGACCATCACTTTGCCCAGCTCCACCACCGGTATCTGGATTAACTGAATTACCGAATGCATTATCAATAAGAATTCCATAACCAGTATTATTGCTAATAGTATTATAAGAAATAATTGGAGTGGCACTTTCTCGACAAAAAATTCCAGTATTGTTATTGCTGATATTATTACCATTAATCTCAGGGCAAGAATCTCCATAGGTGCGTATTCCATGCTGATTAAAAATTAGAGAATTATTTCTTACTATTCCTCCCCCTCCTGCAGCAATATCTATCCCACTATAATTATTGTTCTTAATAATATTATTTTCAATGGTAGGGCTAGAATTTCTATAATTTATACCATAACTAATATTGTTTTGTATTATGTTATTATTTATGTTTATAAAGGAGCAATTATCAAAATATATCCCTTTTGCAGCACTACTTGCTCCATGAATAGTAAAACCAGTTATAGTTACATAATCAGCTTCAATAGTAATTAAATTTCCAGTTAAGCCACTCCCGGTTATAAAAGTATTATCCCGACTTGCCCCCTGAAGGGTAATACTTTTATTTATTATCAGCTTTTCATTATAAGCCCCTACGGCCACCATAACTGATTTTGCAGAGGCAACTGCAATTAGCCCTTCAGTTATAGTATTAAAGGGATGAGTTTTCGTTCCGTCTTCTGTTCCGGTGGTATTTCCAGCATCTACATAAATATTGGGGTCATATTCTATTATTGTGAGTACTGCGGGGCTTTCATTTCCGGCAGCATCGCAGGAAGTAATTGATATATTGTTGGTTCCTTCAGTAAGATTATAAGGGTATGACCAATCAGTTGTTGATGAATCAAGAGGAACTACCTCTACCCCATTTAGCCAGATAGAAGTATTAGTATCCTTAGTACCAGATAAAGTTTGAGTGGAAATGTTGGTTGGTGAAGTTATAGCATTCAAAGTAGGTGCCTCCGGTGCAATTGTATCCAAAACTATGTCAGTAGTTACTGCGGCACTTTCATTACCAGAGACATCATGAGAGATTATTGAGATTTTATTATTTCCTTCAAACAAATCAAAGGTATATGACCAGGCAATATCAGAATTTATCGATATAACCTCTGTTCCATTGATCCAAATTGAAGAATTGGCCTCTTTACTACCGGAGAGAACCTGAGGTGTAATATTCGTCAGAGAAACTACAGCATCTAAAGTAGGTGCTCCTGGTGCACTAGTATCTAATATAACAGTAGTAGTAATTGACGCACTTTCATTTCCCGTTACATCCCGGGAAGTAATCGAGATATTATTGGTTCCTTCAGAAAGATTATAAGAGTATGACCAATTTACAGACGAATTAATAGAAATAATTTCTGCACCGTTAATTAAAATAGAAGAGTCAACATCTTTAGTACCAGATAAAATTTGAGGCGAGATGTTGGTTGGTGAAGTTATGGAATTTAAGGTGGGTTGGGTAGGAGGGGTTATGTCTTTTATTGTTATGTTCCATTGCATATAGTCTTCTAATTCTCCGTCACTTACTATTACCTTTACTATTTTCTGACTGTAATCTCCATAACCGGAAGAATAAATCCAGCTGCTTTTTGAATTATTTCCTGAAACGGTAGAGCTTGATATTTTCTTTCCGTTTAACAGCCATTGATAACTTAAAGATGTGTTCAAATCAATATCGTGGGCTTGGATTTCGAATTTAACTGAATTTCCCTCATTGATTTCAGAATTAAGATTAGCAGGGAAATAAGAAAATATTTGAGGAGGATTATTCAGGTTGAAAACTTTAATTTCAAAGTTTTGTTGGACCTTATATTTTCCATCGGAAACTTCTACGATTACTTGATGAATTCCTACTTGACTATTAGTTGGTATCCAGGTAATTAAACCATTTTTTTCAGTATGAATACTCATTCCCTCTGGTTTGATAATAAGAAAATAATTCAAGTTATCTCCATCAGGATCGCTAGCTTCTATTTGATATGAATATAGCTGATCTTTTTTAGCAGTAATGATAGGTTCAGAAATTATAACTGGGGCTTTATTTGGAGAAGGAAGAATATTTTCCAGATTTTGGCATCCCACTATTAATATTAAAATAATTAATCCAAATAATAATACAAAAAATTTCTTCATCTCTTAATACGTTCCTTTCTTCGAATATTTTTCGATTCGTTACAAGGTAGTTAAGACTTGCTTTTAGTATCATTTAATTGGTATTTTACTAATAAATAATAATATGAAAATGGAATACCTCTGGCTCTGACTTATTTCATCTTTTTATTTTATTCATTTCATTTTCCGAAAATCCTTTCTGCATTATCATGGTAAATCATTCTTAAAGTCTCATCATCGAGATTAAGCCCTTTATATACAGTGTTGGGGTCATTTTGCTCTCGGGCTTTTTTGCCCATCATCTTATAAATCGAATCCGGCAAAGTAAATTCCTCTTTTTCTAACATATCGAAATAACTTAATGTAACATCATCAATATAGCTCCTACTTTTCGCCCGGTAAGAGGTAATCACTATATCTGTTCCGAAGCTTATACGGTCACGATATTTCTGCATAAATTCCCGAAAAGCCACCGCATTATAAGAAATTCTTTTAAACCCAGCGACTTGAAAATCAGGATGACCAAAACTTATATCAGTGTATAAATTGGAATAAGTATCAAGGAGTCTACTTAAGAGTGAAAGATTACTGGAAGTCAAGATAAAATGAGGGGCTATAACCACTAAATCAGGGAAGGCTTGTAAAATTCTTTCCATTTGCTCTAAAAAACGACCACTATTTATATGATAAAGCATAGGTATCTCCTGCTCTTCACAGTATTGATATACCTCTATCATCCCAGAATCGTCTAAGGGGAGATGAAAAAAATTATCATAGAAATAGGCATGACCGTTATACAATTTCAAGCCTTTGGCTCCATCAGCGATAAATTTCTTTAATTTCTCCAGCTTATCTTCATCACGGGGATCAATCGTGCATAATGCAATAAATTTATCGGGGTATTTTTTGCTAATATTTATTATTTCTTCATTATTCTTATCATATTCACTAAATCCATACTTAGGATTTAAGTAAAAACTGTATTTAGAAGTTCCCAGTAGAATCATTTTTTCCATCTGACAATCTTCCATCATCTTAAGGACAAGAGGAATATTACTGAAGGACTGAACATGTTCATGGGCATTTATAATTTTAAAAGCCGCCCTTCTCTCTCTGGTTGCTGGGTCTATTTCAGCAATAAGAGTCGAAGGCTGGTTATCTATCCATAAAGGTAAATACCCCATCTGCCTGATATACCATAAAAATATTGTCGCCAATAATATGATAATTATAATATAAAACCACAAATCACTTTTCTTTATTTTTTTTACCCTTGTTGCGGTTTTGGTCTTTATATTCACCTGTTTTTGTGCCATTCTCTCCAACTTTCCTTTGGAATATCCGAAATATGCAACTAGAACCAATTATATACTATTTCTTTCTAAAACTTCAACAAAATTTTATTTAAAAAAGTTAACCAAAGGTGCCTGGCACCTTTGGTTAACTTTTAAGCAGCTTTTATGCCAAGATCCCTTGAACTATTTATTTATAAAAGATATAATAATCACATTATGGCAAGAAAAAATAGAACAGAGATAGAAGACAAAAATTCTATTTATCATATAATTGGTAAGGGCGTGGAAGGAATTGATATATTTACTGATAATGTAGATAGAAATAAATTTCTACAACTTCTACAAAAAATGGTTAACTTTCACAAAGTTCACCTATTTTCCTATGCACTAATGGATACTCATTTTCACCTTCTTTTAAAGACAGAAGAAGCAAATCTCTCTCAAGCCATGCAGTTTTTAAATTCCTCTTATGCCCACTGGTTCAACATAAGACACATTAGAAAAGGTCACCTCTTCCAGGACCGATACAAAAGCCATCTTGTCCTAAATTTTCTTTATCTATATAGTGTGGCTTCTTATATTAACCTAAATCCTGTAGAGGCTGGATTAGTGGATTCTCCTGAAGAATACCCCTGGAGTAGTTTTCAATATTTTCTCCCAACCCAAAATCAAAACAAAAGCGTTCCCCCTTGGTTGAACATTCAAGAATTATTCAAACTTTGTCAAACTAATCCAGATAATTTTATAAATTTCGTAAAAGAAAATATTCAGAAAGATGACCCAGAAAAAATCCTCCAAAATGTCACTAAAATAACCTCAAATCAAATACAAAATAAATCACCCAGAAATATAGAAAATATATTAAGGAAAACAAAAGAACAAATTGGAGACACAGAAACCAATAAACGATTAAAAGATTTACTGGTATATTTATTAATAAAAGAAGGTTACAGAGTAAAAGATGTAGCAAATTCTCTACATATGACCAGTCCAAGCGTACTAAAAATATGCAAAAAGGTGGATAGAAATTTAATCTCTGATCGTATATACCAGCTTTGGCTAAATCATATTAAAATGAACCTATTTTTGTAAAAAAGTTTCCCGAAGGTGCCAGGCACCTTTGGGAAACTTTTTGGGAAGAAGTATGAGAACGTGCAAAAAAAAATAACTTTTTTTATTTATATGATTATTATGATAGTTTTAGTAATATACTCGCCATTAGTTATGAGTGTGGAAGCTGCTCGCTATGACCCCGTCTTGAATTGGCAAGTCTTGGAAAGCCCTCATTTTTCAGTCTATTTTTCTAAATTACAAAACAATGAACAAAATGACGAAAATTTCAGTTACAATAATGAACAATTAGCTAAAGAAGTAGCTGATATTGCTGAGGAAACCTACCATCAGGTTAATGCTCAGCTTGGCTCGCCCAACAAGCATCACCACCTGCAAAAGGTAGCCATAATTATGGAAGATTTTTCTGATTACGCCCTGGGTTTTGCCTCTTCTTTTCCTCATCGTGTGATTCGCCTTTCCCTAACTGCCCCCACAGCTAAATCCTTTGATATGAAATTTAAAAGTTGGCTTAAAATGGTAATCACTCACGAATACACCCACCTGGCTCATTTCGAGATGACCTCTGGGCTCACCACTGCCCTGCACGCCCTATTTGGTCAGATACTCACTCCCAATGCCCTCCAACCCATCTGGTCAACCGAAGGACTAGCAGTTTACAATGAAACTAAATTTACCGCCGGAGGCCGGGGGGTAGATGCTCGTTATGATATGTATCTTCGCATGGCGGCTCTGGAAGACCAGTTTAACACTTTAGATCAGATAAACGGTTATTATCTTACTTCCTGGCCTGACGGCACTGCACCCTATATCTATGGCCAATCCCTTGTCCATTTTATAGCTCAAAAATACGGGGAAGATAAAATTATTGCCATGAGTGAAATATTCTGTGAATATCCCTATTTAGGATTTAACTATGCCGTAAAAAGGGCGACAGGCCTAAACCTGGAGAAACTATATCAAAGCTGGAAAGAAAATTTAAAAGAAAAATATCAACTCCAGGCGCAAAAAATTCTCTCTCAAAAAAATCTTACTCCTTCTCAGCAATTAACTGAATACCATTATTGGGTCGATTATCCCCACTGGCTTTCCACCCCCGAAGGAGATAAAATAGCATTCAGAGTTTCTACACCTCATTCCTATCCCTTTATTCAAATTATCGACCCTTTTAGCCCTTCTCTTCCCTCAACTCCCCGTTCTACTAAAAACGAACTTTTAATTAGAAGAACTTATGGCCGAGATTCTTCTTTTAGTCTCTCTGCGGACGGTTCTAAAATAATTTATGCTAAATTAGACGACTATGAACAATTTTATAATTTTTATGACCTTTATTTATTCGACTTAAAAACAGAAAAAGAGACCCGCCTTTCCGAAGGGCTGCGGGCTCGCGATCCCAGCTGGTCACCTGACCCGGAAAATCCTCAAATCGTGGCAGTAATTAATCAATCAGGAACAAATAATTTAGCTCTAATTAATTTACATTCCCCAAACTCATCGATTCATGAAGCCCAGCCCACCTATAAGCTAATTACCAAAGAAGACATGGTCTATCTAACAGACTTTCGAGATGGAACCCAATTATACCAACCATCCTGGTCTCCCAAAGGGGACAAGATAGCCTTTTCTGCTTGGCGCCAGGGTTATCAGGATATACATATCTTAAATCTTGATCCCGACAATCTTAGCACTAATAATCTTAACCCCAGTAATATCGGTAATTTTACTCTTCAGCCCATCTTTCAAGACAAATCTACTGACCTTAGCCCTTGTTGGTCTCCCGATGGCCAATATCTCTTCTTCACCTCAGACCGTACCGGTATTTATAATATTTTTGCCTTTTCGTTCCTCGATAAAAAACTCTATCAGGTTACCAATGTCCTGGGTGGGGCATTTCAGCCCGCCATCTCTCCCGATGGTACCCGGCTAGCCTTTATTTCCTATCACGCCACCGGA
Source organism: Atribacterota bacterium (assembly GCA_038203565.1). Taxonomy (GTDB): domain Bacteria; phylum Atribacterota; class Phoenicimicrobiia; order Phoenicimicrobiales; family Phoenicimicrobiaceae; genus Sediminicultor. The sequence continues at coordinate 6,312 of JBBRDV010000007.1, read as the reverse complement.
TACGAGCTGCACCTCATGAAAGGGATGGACCCGAACTCAAACCACAACCAGTGGAAAGAAATAAAAATAGAATATATGGAACCCCCAATTATGGCAGAACAACAATTCAATAAAAACCTAAATACCTCTTCTAATTCTAATTCTAATTCTAATTCTAAAAATAATTACCCGATCCAACCTTACCATCCTTTAACCTCCTTCTGGCCGCCCACCTACTGGATTCCCGCTGCCCGGCTTACTGAAAGCGATCTGGGAATTGGCTTTTCAACTAAATTGGAAGATGTACTGGGATTTTATTCCCTGCCCTTAAGCGTAACTTATGGGATATTCAATAATAGCCTATCTTACAACTTCAATTATTATAATTATAGCTACCTTCCTATTATTAATCTTTATCTGTCTGGAAATGCTGTTTTAAACTCCCCGATCTCCTGGTGGGAAGAAGGGGAAACCGGCATAAATATTTATTTCCCATTTAAAGGACAGACTGCTTCCACCACAAATTCTCGTCCTTACAGGCAGATCTTTTCTCTCGGGTATCAATATGAAAAGTTCTCTTCTGCCACATTCAATGCGTCATCTCTCTTAAATGCCAACCCGCAAAAAATCACCAGTCTAAAATTAGGCTACTCCTATTCTGATGCGGAAAAATATGGATTCTCTATCAGCCCCGAAATAGGTACCTCCTTCTCTTTGACCTATGAACATGCCGATAAAACCTTAGGTGGTGATTATACTTTTGATAAATTAATCTTTGATGGTAGAAAATTTATTCCACTGCCGATCCCCTCCTCACATCAGGTTCTAGCACTTCGCTTGGTAGCCGGCACCAGCTCTTCAAGCATATTAGAATCAGATTTAGATGGAGAGAAATTTAAATTGGGAGGTAATTATTCCGCGGATAATCTTAGTGATACTGAGGTAAATACCTTCTCTCTACGGGGTTATAAACCTGCCGCCCTCGAAGGGAACAATCTTATCTTAGCCAGCTTGGAATATCGCTTCCCCCTGGCCAACATCGAGCACGGCTCTAAACTTGGACCCCTCTCCATCTTTTTAGAAAGACTTTCCGGTGCCTTCTTTATCGATATTGGAAATGCCTGGGAAAGCGCCAGCCTAAATATAACCAATGAAGAAGATGAAATTAATTCTATCTGGCAGAATTTCAAATCAAGTATTGGAGTAGAACTAAAAGCAGATTTTAATTACCAATACGACGCTCCCTTTACCCTAAGATTAGGGGCAGCCAAAGCCCTGACCGATCCCAAAGGATATGATATCTACATCACTTTAGGCACTTCCTTCTAAAAAGTTAACCAAAGGTGCCAGGCACCTTTGGTTAACTTTTTATCTCTATTATCTCTATAATAAGCCGATTTTGCTGTGGTCGCCTAAGATAAATTCGTATATTCGGGGGAGGTCTTTAGAATGATAAATTTCCACGCCTCTTCCGATAAGGCACCTTTGCATTCGTCCCTTTATAAATTCCAGTTTACTCTCTTCTAAAACTACACTGCATTCAATTTCACTCTTTCTTATTTCCACTCTATCTGAAAGGGAAGTAAAGGGACCCACATAAGAATCGACCACTCTGACCCCTTCTCCTATTATTACCGGACCTACTATATTAGAATTTATAATCTCTGACCCTTTTCCGATTTTTACCCTTCCTAAAATCTCAGACTTCTCATCCACTTTCGCCCCACTAACATCCCTCTCAATATCCTCTAAAATCAAGCGATTGGCTTCTAAAATATCATCCGGCTTACCTGTATCTTTCCACCAACCCTTAATTACTTCAGCTCCCACTTTATAACCCTTATCAATCATCCATTGAATCGCATCGGTAATCTCTAATTCTCCCCGACCTGAAGGTTTTATATTTTTGATAGCCTGATAAACATTTTTATCAAAAAAATAGACTCCTATTAAAGCTAAATTACTGACCGGCTCTTTAGGTTTTTCCACTACCCGTACAACTCTCCCTCCTTCCAGCTCAGCAACGCCAAATTGTCTGGGATTATCCACTTCAGTCAACAACATAAAGGCATTATAATTTCCTTCAATAAATTTATTGGCATAATTTTCTACCCCGTTCTTCAGCAGGTTATCCCCTAAATACATTAAAAATTTATCTTCTCCCAAAAAATCCCGCGCCACTGATACAGCATGCGCTAAACCCAGGGCTTCCTTCTGTTCGATGTAAGAAATGTTCACTCCCCACTTACTACCTTCTTGAAGCTCACTCTTTATGTCCTCTCCGGTCTCTCCAATGATTATGCCAATATCTTTTATTCCACAATCCTTAATTGCATCTATTGCATAAAATAATACCGGTTTATTAGCAATGGGAATTAAATGTTTGGCGCTCGTATGAGTTAGCGGCCTAAGGCGAGTGCCTTTCCCGGCACAAAGAATAATTGATTTCAATTTAGTTCCTCCTATTTTAAAACAATAATTTCCTAATATTTCGGCTTAAAATCTGTCTGGCATCTCTAAATATTTTAGGACTTTTTAAAATTTCTATAAAAATCGCAGAATGGTTTTCAAAATTAGCGGCTCTCTCAATAATTCCAGCATTTTTCTTAAACAGCATAAATATGTTCTTTAATTCTTTTTCGTTTATCTCTTCATATAATTTTCGAGCTTTTAACCCAAATTTAATTTCTCTCCCATATTTCTTCTTCAACCGTCTATCGTATTCATCCAGCCTATTATCTCTAATGCATTCTGCTAAAAGCTCTGCCGATTTTAATCCATAATATATCCCGCCGCCGGTTAAAGGCTTTACTTGAACAGCCGCATCTCCCACCAAGGCAATATTCTTATAATAGTTTCTACTTAACCCTACAGGAATCATTCCGGCTAATTTTCCGATAATTTTTCCTTTAATTTTGAAATCTCGTAAAAATCCTATTAAATCTTCACGAGCATTTTCCGAAACAACTCCCACACGGAAAACATTATTACCCTCAGGGATAACCCAAATAAAAAAAGGAATACCTTCTCGGAAATGCACCTGAGTGATTTTACTACAAAGCAAATTCTCTTCTACTTTTATTCTATATTGAACTCCTAAATAGCATTTTATATAACCTCTTTTTTTATCATTTGCATAATCATTATCCACGAAATTTATATATTTTCTCACCCGGGAATTTGCTCCGTCAGCTCCAACCACTAAATCGGCGTAAATATCCCCAAGATCAGTCTTAAGTATATAACCAGACCCTTCCTTATTTATCTCTATTAACTTCTTTCCGTATTCTACCTCCAAGCCTTGGCTTAAATTTTTATCAAACTTCTCACGATCAATTACATAAGCTACACCTTCTCTCTTGATTTGAAAATTATCATCTCTATAGCAAACTAAGGCTCCATTAATTTGATTAATAATAGAGCTTTCAGATAGAGGAAGCAGGGTATTTTCAAAAACTTGTCTTCCTACAAGCCCGGCACACCTAACTGGCTTTCCCACTTCTCGATGCTCTTCAATTATCCTGGTTTTAAAACCATATTTCTTCAACAATTGGGCCGTATAGCATCCTGCTGGACCTGCACCGACAATAACTATTTCCATATAAATCCTCCAAATTCCTCTATTTTATTATATATTAATATATGCTTTATACTAAATATACATTTCTACTTAAATTTCAGATCCTGGCACTTTTCTTTTAAAAAAGTTAACCAAAGGTGCCAGGCACCTTTGGTTAACTTTTTTCATTTTATCAGTTCACAAGCGATTTTTGCGGCTACCCGAGCATTATTTTTTACCAGCGCAATATTAGCTTTCAGGCTTTTACCACCGGTTAATTCTTTTATCTTGTTCAATAAATAAGGAGTTAGCTTCTTTCTTTTGACCCATTCCTTCTCTGCCGCCCTAACAGCCTCTTCTATCTTTTCATTCATATACTCCATTGAAATGGCGTATTCCTCAGGAACAGGATTAGCAATTATCATTCCCCCTCCTAATTTTAAATCCTCCATAGCTCTTATTATCTTCGCCGCCTCCACCTCATCATTTACCACATAATCAACCTTTAATCCGCTTTCCCGACAATAAAAAGCAGGCAGCTCTTCACTCCCAAATCCGATCACCGGTACACCCATAGTCTCCAGATATTCCTTAGTTAAAGGCAAATTAAGTATCGCCTTTGCCCCGCTGCACACTACAACTACCGGTGTTCGTGCTAATTCCTGCAAATCCGCCGATATATCAAAAGTTTTTTCTGCTCCCCGATGTACTCCCCCTATGCCGCCGGTGGCAAAGACTTTTATTCCAACCCTCTCTGCTATTATCATAGTTGCCGCTACCGTAGTAGCCCCATTTAAACCTTTTGCTACTATCACTGTTAAATCTCGCCTACTGGCTTTTAAAATATCTTTAGAAGTTGCCATAAATTCCAATTCGCCTCTTGTCAATCCTATCTTTATCTTCCCCTCAATTATAGCAATGGTAGCAGGTATAACTCCATATCCTCGTATAATCTCTTCCATTTCCTCTGCCACCTCTAAATTTTCCGGATAAGGAAATCCATGAGATATTAAAGTTGATTCTAAAGCCACCACCGGCTTACCTTCTTCTAAAGCCTCTCTTACTTCATCTTTAAAATCAAAAAATCTTTCTCCATTCACACTTGTACTCGCACTTATACTCATAATTAATTTATAATAACCTTCCTCTCTTTCCTGCTTCTCCTTCTTCTTTCTCCTCTTCTATCCTGCTTCTCAATAACCCTTCTCTTAAATCTCTTCTTACGGTTTCTTTTGTTGAAATAGTTAGAGCCGCAGCCCTCAAGCCAAATTTCGCGGCCACCTTCAAAAGATACCCTTTATAAATCCCGTAAACTAAACCAGCCACCAGCGCATCTCCAGCCCCAGTTACATCCACTACCTTTCCTTTATAGGGCGCCATAAACTTACTCGGTTCATCCTGTCCTCTCTCATTTGAACCACCACCACCTCCATAATAGACATATATTCCTCTTTTTCCTAAAGTGACAATTACCTTCTTAACTCCTCTGCGTTTCAATTCCTCTGCTGCCCTCACTAAGCCCATATCCTGATGGTCACTCATCTCCACCTCTAAGATTGATTCCAACTCATCCTCACTCGGAGTTATATAATCAATATTCCATTTTCCGCTTCCATCCAGTACCTTTCTTAACTTCCTTGCCTTCTCTACCGAAACCGGCTCCACTAAAATAGGCACCTTAACCTTATTGCACAAGTCCACCACATATTCGATACTCTGCTCAGGGATATTAGTATCCATCACCACTATCTTGCTCTCTCTAATCAAATAAGCCTTTGACCTCAGATACTCCACCGTAATCTCCTCTAGTATCTGCATATCCGAGACCGCTACCTCCATCTCGCCTTTCTCGTCTAATATAGCCAGATAAATTCCGGTTGGATGCTCTCCAGATATGATCATCTGCTCCATATTAACTCCGGCCTTCCCGCTCCTCCAAAATTCTTATTCCTTCTCCATCATCTCCTACCGCACTCAATAAAGTAACCGGCACATTAAGCAATGCCAGATTATGGGCAATATTCCTTCCTACTCCTCCTGAACCAACATTTATCTTACCCGGGTTGGAGGTATGTCTTTCCAGCACCTCCCCAGCAGGTCTACCTCTCAAATCAATATTTGCTCCACCTATCACCACTACTCCGTCAAATCTCCCTCGGCTATCACTCAATCTCGGAGAACTTAAAACTTCCTCTCTTGTTCTGGTTATTACCATTTTAAAAAACCTGCTCTAAAACCGATAATATTTTTTTCATTATACCACAAACTCCCCTCTTTCAAATCAAACTTGCCAAAAAGTTAACCAAAGGTGCCTGGCACCTTTGGTTAACTTTTATAACAAAAAAACGCAGAAACTCCAACGTTTTCTGCGTTTTGACACCGCGCTATTTTTTGCCTTAAAAAACCAATAATCCTTAAACTCTACATATATTTATACCCTTTTTTACAGTTTTAAAATGATTTCTGAAAAACGCATCAAATCTTCCAGATGATTCTCTATTATCGCCTGTACTATTTTCAAATTTAATTTCTGATAATCATGTAAAGCAATATTTCTAAAGCCAGTCATCGCCTTAAGCCGTTCGGACATTTCTGAATCAATAATCTTATTACTTTGTAAAATATCAAATGTTTCTCTACTTGCCTGCGGAATTCCCAAATTCCTTTCTGCAATAACATGTATCCCTAAATCAATTGCCGCTTCACATGCCCTCTGAATATTTAAAGTTATGGAATCTTGTTTTGTAAAATTTTCTAAATTTCGTGGATTATGA
>JBBRDV010000006.1:0-42583 GCA_038203565.1 Atribacterota bacterium | reverse complement strand
ACTAGCTAACTAATTTTATTGGTCAATTGGAGAATTAAAAAATTAATTCAAGGAGGAATTGAGAAAATGTCTAATCAAAATTTGTCTGAATTTGATATCCAGGAAGCAATAAAGGATGTAACAAATTTAATGGGGATTGCTGCCCGTACAGCACCAAAATCTGCAGGTAAAGACTTTGTAGTGGTTAAAGCAATTTACGGAGAAGATGTAATCAAGTTAGCCAAAGAAATGGTCAGTTATGGTGAAGAGATGGGTAAGAAAAATTTTGACCGTGATGGTGCCAATGTTAAAAATTCCCTATCTGTTTTATTGATAGGAATAAAAGATGCTGCTTCATTAGGCGTGAATTGTGGTGCCTGCGGGTATGACCAGTGTGCTGACCGAAATTCCCATAAGGGTATTGAATTTGATGGACCTCAATGTGCTTTTAGGATTTTGGATATGGGAATTGCCATTGGGTCAGCGGTTAAAACTGCCGGAATAATGAATGTAGACAATCGAATAATGTATCGGGCCGGAGTAGTTGCCAAAAAAATAGGTTTAATAGATGCGGATTTTGTAATGGGTATCCCCTTATCAGTAACTGGTAAAAGTATTTACTTTGACCGATAAGTCTGATTAACTCAGGATGTATTAAAAAGGCAAAAGATATTTTTTTGAGAAAAAATTGCACAGTATTTTTATGAAAAAGTGAGAAAAGTTAGCTCTTTTTGATAAAGACGACTACTGAAAGCAAGAAAGATCTTAAAAAGATTTGCCCCGTAATATTTAAGCAAAGTTTCTAGAACAGTTTATTTACTTCATATTTCAGAAATTATTTTTTAAATATTAAAAATTTAAAAGGCAATTCTCAAAAATTGGCACAGTAATTGCTTCTATAAAAGGGTAGGAAATAAAATTAAAAGGAGGTGAATATAGATGAAAAAGAAACTGGTTATCCTAACCCTGATTATAGCAATAACCGTGGTGTTTTTGGGTCTTACTCAATCTATTTATGCTCAAGAAAATAAACCCTGTATGAAACAGAAGATGCTACCGTATAAAAGTGGTGAATTTAGAGAAATGATGGATAAAAGAATAAAAGCTAACCCTGATATGAAGATGGAAGAGTTTATCAAATCTTTAAATCTAACCGAAGAACAAATAGCTGAAATTAATAAAACTCTGTTAGATTTTCAAAAAAATACTCTTGAGCTTAGGAATAGTCTTCAGATAAAAGAGCTGGAAGTTAAAGTATTATTGTTACAGCCGCTTACTGAGATGACAAAAATTAAAGCAAAATATGAAGAAATTGCTGGGTTGCAGGTTGAAATCAGGGTTAAAACAATTGAAAGGTATTTAGAGATTAAAGGATTGTTAACTCCTGAACAACAAGCTAAATTACCATTAGGTGTTCCTTCCCAAATATTTTCTTACCAAAAAATGGGCATGGGTAGGGATAAAATGATGAAGAATTATTGTTGGTAAATAAAAAGAAATGAATAATAAATATAAACAGTGGGGAGAATAAATGCTTTTCTCCCCTCTAATAATTTTATAACGAGGTGTAAATATAAAATGATAAAAATAAAATTAATAAAAATAAATAGAAATATGATTCTTGTCACAGCCTTAGTCTTTCTTCTTTGTGTAAGCTGGGCAGGTAGTGTAAGTGCAGAAGCCGAACAAGCTAATTCTTATTTGGCACTAGAATCTTTTAGTAATGGTATTGCAGATATAGCAGAAAAGAACGGTCCGGCAGTAGTGAATATAGATACAGTAAGAATGGTAGAAACTCAAAATCCTTTTTCAAATGATCCCATATTTGGACGTTTTTTTGGAGACCAATTTAATGAGTATACCAGAACAATTCCTCAAAAAGGCACTGGCTCCGGGTTTATTATTAACCAGGAAGGATATATCATTACCAATGAACATGTAGTCCACAATGCTGATAAGATAAAAGTTACTCTATCTGATGGGAGAGAATTTACTGGAGAAGTCATTGGATCAGATGTAACTTCGGATATGGCTATTGTAAAGATACAAGCAGATCATTTGCCTATGGTAGCTTTAGGTGATTCAGATACATTAAGAGTAGGAGAAATTGTAGTTGCCATTGGTAATCCTTATGGACTTCAACAAACTGTAACCATGGGTGTAGTTAGTGCTAAAGGCCGTTCTATTCCTGCAGGTACAGAAGGACATGTATATAAAGATTTTATTCAAACGGATGCGGCTATAAATCCTGGGAATAGTGGTGGTCCCTTACTCAATAGCAAAGGAGAAGTTGTGGGAATAAATACCGCAATTATTCCTTTTGCTCAGGGTATTGGATTTGCTATTCCTATTAATATTGCCAAGAAAAATATAGATGATTTAATTAATTTTGGCAAGGTATTAAGATCATGGTTAGGTGTATATATTCAAGAAGTGACTCCAGAAATTGCCAAACAATTTAACCAAACAGAAGCCAAAGGTGTATTAGTGGGAGACGTAGTGAAAAACAGCCCAGCAGAAGAAGTCGGGATAAAAACAGGAGATATTATTAAGAAAGTGAATAATGAAGAGGTAAATTCCCCCGGTGAACTTCAAGATAAAATAGGAAATATAGAGATTGGTAAAGAAGCAAATATCGAAATTATGCGAAACGGTGAAGCAATTTCCTTTATAGTAAAAATAGGTGAGATGCCTACTGTGGAAGTAGAAGGAAGTGCTTCTACTAAAGAAAAGGTATTTTCAGTACAAACTGGATTAAAAGTAGAGTCAGTTACTACGGAAATTGCCAAAGAATTGGGATTGCCCTGGGTAAAAGGGTTGGTAGTTACTGAAGTGGTCCCGGGAAGTTCGGCGGATGATAAGGGTTTACAGCCAAAGGACATAGTATTAGAGGCAAACCGAACAGAAGTATCTTCTATCGGGGAATGGGAAAAAATAATCAACAAATTAGAACCAGGAGATACATTATTGTTATTGGTTTTTCGTAATCAACATACTTATTATGTGCCGATAAAAGTGGAGAAGATTGACTGAGCAATTAGCAATTCCGTATCGAGTATCGCGTATCGAGTTAGGGATATAGCATAATGATAAAGACTTAGGAAAAAAAGAGAACAAAATCAAGCGTAGGGGCAGACCTTGTGTCTGCCCGTAAATTTGTAAATATTTAATTCATCAAACCTACTGGTCGTAGGACATATATTTCCCGTTTTCACAGAGTCTATCCTTGTGAAAACAAGGAATAGTCCTGCCTGTCAATGTATAATATATGGGTTTGATTCATCTTCTATCTTTTCTTTCTCTTTCTTAACTTGATACTATATACTCGATGCTCGATACTGTTTTTCAGCTTTTTCAAAATTAATTTTAAAATATGGTAAAATATTAGAAATATTTAAAGAATAAGACGGTCTATAAAATTGAAAAAAGAGAAAAATCAAAAATTATCTAAATCATTACCTTTTCGGGAAAAAAATATTATATTAGCTTTAATTATTATCTTGCTTCTTACCCTATTGCTGGGTTTTATGACCTATAAAGAAGTACAAAGAGAAAGATATTATTTATGGGAATTAGCCCGTTCGGAAGGATTAAATATTGCCTTTTCTATCCAAACTCTTGGCCCCCGGTTTATCTTAAATGAAAATACTTTAAAAGATATTTTAGTACTTTTAAAAAAAGACGGGGTAAGCTATATCGATATTTGTAACGATAAAGGGGAAATTTTAATCAGTACTGAAGAAGAAAAAGGGCAAAATGTCATAAAAATCCCTACACCAGGCAAAATCAATTTTATAAATACTGAAGACAAAAAAGGTAGTAGAATACTTCAAGTAATAAAACCATTCAATCTTGGTATTAATCAACAGTTAGATATTTGGAAAATATTACCTATTAGAAATAGTTATTTAGTGATTGGGATAAACTTAGAAGGATATTACAGCCGCTTGGGCCAGACCAGAAAAAGAATAATTTTAAATTATAGCATTATAATGGCCCTTGTGTTATTTGGGATTTATGTAATTTTTAAATTACAAGAGAACTATATCGTAAAAAAGACCTTGAATGAAATGAAAGTATATACTTCAAAATTATTAGAGACTATGGATAATGCGGTAATTTCGGTAGATAATAAAGGTAACGTTAAAACTTTTAACCGTAAGAGTGAAGAAATTTTTGATAAAAAGAAGGAAGAAGTATTAAACAAAGATTGTCAGGAAGTTTTGAATTTAAATATTTTAGGGGAATCTATCTTTAAAAAGTGTCTTTTAGAGAAGAAGAATATTTCTCAGGAAATAATTTTAGAAGAAAAGGGATTAAAGAAAAAAATATTAGACCTGAACACCTCATTTTTAGCAGATGAATCCGGAGAAATAACCGGTGTGGTAGCGGTGATAAGAGACGTAACCGAGATCAAGGACCTCAATGAAGAGGTGGCACGTCATAAAAGATTAGCTGCTCTGGGTAAATTATCTGCCGGGATTGCCCATGAAATCAGGAATCCTTTAAGTTCAATCAGAGGGTTAGCACAGTTTGTTTATAATTCATTCTCTAAGACCGATGAAAGAAAAGAAGACTTAAATGCCATTATTCAGGAAGTAGATAGATTAAATAAATTAGTGGTTCAGGTTTTAGATTTTGCCAAATTGCAAAAACCAAACTTAACCCATTTTTCTTTAAATGATTTAATAGGAAAGATTACTGAATTGTTTAAATTAGAGACAAAAGATAAGCAGATTAAATTTAGTCCGGAACTTTCCCCGGATATTTCTAAAATTCAAGCTGATGAAGATCAGGTAAAGCAGATTTTAATGAATGTAATTATTAATGCTATTCAGGCTATCCCCAAAAAAGGGGAAATCAAAATTAAAACTGAAAAAACCCTTTTAAAGGGAAAACCAGCTATAAAATTAATTATTGAAGATAGCGGAATTGGTATTCCTGAAAAAGATTTTACTCAAATATTTGACCCCTTCTTTAGCACCAAAGATGAGGGTTCCGGATTGGGTCTTTCTATAGTGTATAAGCTGGTAGAGGCTCATCAGGGAGAAATTAAAGTTGAATCCAAAGAAGGGGAAGGAACAAAGTTTGTTATTTTTCTACCTCAAAAAGGAGGGAAGTAATTTTGCGGAAAATATTAGTAATCGATGATGAGCAAAATATAAGAAAAATGTTAACCCGGGTATTATCTCCGGAGGGATTTATAGTGAAAGAAGCTGACAATGGCTTAGAGGCTCTAAAGAGATTACAGGAAGAAAATTATAGTTTAGTATTATTAGATCTTAAAATACCCGGTTTAAATGGTATAGAAATATTAAAGAAGATAAGGGAAAATGATTTAAGTCTACCGGTTATTATGATGTCTGCTTATGGGAGTATTTTCGAAGCTGTGGAAGCAATGAAATTAGGGGCTTTGGATTATTTAATAAAACCTTTCGATATTGAAGAACTAAAAATTATAATTAATAGAGCAATTAAGCAATATGAATTAGAAGTGGAAAACATCTACTATCGAGAGGAAGAAGAGAAGAGATTCAATTTTGATGAAATAATAGGAAAGAGTAATCCTATAAATAAAGTTTTAGAAATGGTGAAGAACGTATCTCCCACTACTGCTACTGTGCTCATTACCGGAGAAAGTGGTACCGGAAAAGAATTGATAGCCCGAGCAATACACAAAAACAGTCTGCGTAAAAATGGCCCATTTGTAGTGGTAAATTGCGCAGCTTTCTCTTTAAACCTTTTAGAGAGCGAACTCTTTGGACATGAAAAAGGTTCTTTTACCGGAGCTATTGCCAAGAGGATAGGTCGTTTCGAAATGGCAAATGGAGGAACTATTTTTTTAGACGAAATAGGAGAGGTAGACCCCTCTATACAAACAAAATTACTTAGAGTTTTACAGGAAAGGGAGTTTGAAAGGGTAGGAAGTTCAAGGAGCATTAAAGTTGATGTAAGAATATTATCTGCTACCAATAAAGATTTAAAAAAAGAAGTAGAAGAAAGAAGGTTTAGAGAGGATTTATTTTATCGACTAAATGTTTTTAGTGTGGATGTTCCTCCTTTAAGGGAAAGGAAAGAGGACATACCTTTAATTGTGGAGCATCTTATCGCTAAATATAATAAAATATTAAATAAAAAAGTTGAAAAAGTTTCTGCAAAAGCTATGGAATTACTGCTGGATTATAATTACCTCGGAAATATAAGAGAGTTAGAAAATATTATTGAGCGAAGTATGATTATGGCAAAAGACGAAATAATCGATGAAAAATATTTTAATTTTATAAACAAAGAAACAGACATTGAAAAAAAAGGGACTTTAAAAGATGTAGAAAAAGAATTAATTATTAAATATTTGATTCAGAATAATGCAAATCGCACTAAAACAGCAGAGATTTTAGGAATAAGCCGAAGAAGCCTGCAGAATAAAATCAAAGAATACCAAATAAATTTGTAAGTCAAAAAGTTAACCAAAGGTGCCTGGCACCTTTGGTTAACTTTTTGACTTGACATAATTATTAAAGTATCTTACACTATGGGTGTAAAGGATACGCCTTTACCCGAGAGCTTGTATCTTGCATGAGAACAAGACCAAGAGTAAATAAAATTAATAGTATTTCGTCTAGTATCTTATGAGGGAACTAGAACGGAGGTGAAAAAAATGAATAGAGATTCTGCTTTATCAGGATTTAAACTTACTACCCGACAATTGGCTATCTCCGGCATGCTAGGGGCAATTGCTATCATCTTAGGAGTCACTAGGTTGGGGTTTATCCCTGTTCCTACCCCGGCCGGTCATGCTACCATTATGCATATTCCAGCCATTTTAGGTGGGATACTCGAAGGTCCAATAGTAGGTGCATTAGTAGGATTAATCTTCGGAGTTTACAGTTTTTTAAATGCCACTAACCCCATGTTTGCTGACCCTCTAATCGCTATTTTACCTAGAATATTTATCGGAGTAGCGGCTTATTATTCTTATAAATATTTATGGAAGAACAGTGCTATTGCGGCGGCTTTGGGAACTCTTACTAACACCATCGGAGTTTTGGGATTAGCTACCTTAAGAGGATATCTTCCGGTAAAAGTAAGTGCCAGCATTGCAGTAATTCATGGTACTCCGGAAGTGGTAGTAGCAATATTATTGGTATTTATATTAGTTAAAGCTTTAAAAAGAGCTGGTTATTAGGAAAGTTATAGAGTAGGGGAGCTTCCGTATTCCTCTACTCTATTTTTATTGTTTAAGCTTACAAAATTTTAAGCGGAATCAGGCGGGAAGGACAAAGAGGTATATAATTCAAAAAGGAGGGGATATGATGATTTTAGTCATTGATGTAGGTAATACCCATTCGGTAATAGGGGTATATAAAGAAGAGAAATTATTAGGCCATTGGAGAATTTCTACTGATCTGAATAAGACAGAGGATGAGTATGGAATGTTAGTTAAGAGTTTGCTTTTCGATGCTAATTTAACCTTTTCAGATATTAAATCAGTAGTTATTTCCTGTGTTATCCCTCCGGTAACCTGGATATTAAAAAAGATGTCCGTGGATTATTTTAAAGTATCTCCAATTATTGTAGGACCGGGAATAAAGACTGAAATTTATATTAAGATAGATAATCCCAAGGAAGTGGGGGCAGATAGAATTGTCAATGCCATTGCTGCTTATAAATTATACGGAGGGCCGGTAATAATTGTAGATTTTGGAACGGCCACTACATTTTGTGCAGTTAATAAGGAGGGGGCTTATCTGGGTGGGGCGATTACTCCCGGAATAGAAATTTCAGCAGAAGCTCTGTTTGAAAAGACGGCCAAGCTGCCCAAAATAGAATTAATAAAACCCAAACATTCTATAGGTAGCAATACTATTACCGCAATGCAATCAGGAATGTTCTTTGGCTATTTGGGGTTAACTAATGAATTAATTAGACGGTTTAAGAGAGAGTTAGGGGAAGATTCTGTAGTAGTAGCTACCGGCGGCCAGGCGGAATTAATAGGAAACGAAAGTAAGCTAATCGATAAAATCAATCCCTTTTTAACCTTACAAGGATTGCGTATGATATATGAGATGAATAAATAAACTATTCACTAACGACTATGTAATTTCCATACTAATATCCAATGATTTTACTGAATGAGTGAGGGAACCAATGGAGATTAAATCTACTCCAGTTTGAGCAATTTTCCGCACTTTTTCCAAAGTAATTCCTCCTGATGCCTCAATTAAGGCTTTACCTTTAACCATTTTTACGGCTTCTTTCATAGTTTCTAAATCCATGTTATCTAACATAATTATATCAACTTGCACCTTTAAAGCATCTTGAAGTTGAGATAAGTTTTCTACTTCGACTTCAATCTTTACTGTATGGGAGATTTGTTTTCGGACAGAATTTACTGCTGATTTGATTCCTCCTGCTAATGCTATATGATTATCCTTAATTAATACAGCATCATATAATCCGAAGCGGTGATTATATCCTCCCCCCATGCGGACAGCATATTTTTCTAATATTCGTAATCCAGGAGTAGTTTTACGTGTATCAACTATTCGAACCGGAAAATCTTTTACTTCTTGACAGAATTTAGAGGTAAAGGTGGCTATACCGGACATTCGCTGAAGGAAATTTAAGGCAACCCTTTCTCCTTTTAGAATAATCCGGGCAGAACCAGTAATTTCTGCCAAAATTTCACCCGATAAAATTTTGTTACCATCTTTTATTTTAGATTGGAAGCAAATTTTAGAATCTAATTTTTTAAATACCAGGCAGATAATATTTAAACCGGCAACTACACCTTCCTCAGAGGTTTTAATTATTCCTTTGGCTTTTAAATTGGAAGGAATAATATATTCGGTGGTAATATCTCCGGTTCCAATATCTTCTAATAAAGCCTGTTCTATTATTTTATCTATCAGGATATTTTCTTTTATTGAAAAGTCCATCTTTTACACACCTCTTTGTTTTAGTTAACTAGCTAGCCAAGTCAATATACAATATGTTTCTTCCAGTTTATATCATCTCTATCGGGAAAATCTTTGCGGAAATGTGCTCCTCGGCTTTCTTCCCGATTTAAAGCTGATAAGATAACTAAGTTAGCTAAGATGATAAGATTTACCAATTCAAATTCTTCAGCAGTTTTTAATTCCAATTCCAATAAATATTTCCACTGGTTAATTTTTTGTTGTGCTTTGGTTAAGCTTGAAGCGGTTCTAATAATTCCCACTTTATCCCACATAAGTTTTTGTAATTCTTTTTTTATTTGTTTCGGGTCGAATTCTCGAATTTTTTTTCGTGGAATATTATAAGAAATATTTATTTCTCCGTCTATTTTTTGAGAAAAAAGCGATTTGTTTTCTTTAATTTTCTGAGCGATTCTATTACCAAAGACTAATCCTTCCAAAAGTGAATTACTGGCTAATCGATTTGCACCATGTACTCCTGTAGAAGCACACTCTCCACAGGCATAAAGATTAGCTAAATTAGTTTGTCCCCAGGTATCGGTTTTTATGCCTCCCATAGTATAATGAGCTGCTGGAGCTACTGGAATAAATTCTTTTTCAGGATTAATACCCAGCGAAAAACAGTTCTTATAAATAGTGGGGAAGCGTTGGGAAAATTTATCTTTTATCTTAGTAGCATCTAAAAAAACATAGTTACTTTTAGTCTTTTTCATCTGGTCAGTAATTGCCCGGGCAACTATATCTCTGGGAGCTAATTCAGCCAGAGGATGATAAGAGTGCATAAAGAGTTCACCTTTGATATTTTTTAATACTGCTCCTTCGCCCCGAACTGCTTCAGAGATTAGAAATTTAGGACTTCCCTGGTGATAGAGAGCAGTAGGATGAAACTGAATAAATTCTAAATCGGTAACTTTTGCTCCTCCTCTATAAGCTATAGAAATTCCATCTCCTGTGGCAACATCAGGATTAGTAGTATTACTAAAAAGTTGTCCTGCTCCACCACTGGCTAAAATGGTTGATTTTGCTAAATAGGCAATAATCTCTTTAGTAATAGTATTCAAAGTTAATAAACCATAGCATATGTAATGATCAACTAATATATCTAACACTAAAATATTTTCTTTAATTTTTATTCTATTTTCTTTAATTACTTTTTGAGAAAGAGACTCCTCAATTTCTGCTCCGGTGGCATCACCCTGGGCGTGTAAGATTCGGGGTCTTTGATGAGCTGCCTCTAAAGTAGTATCGTATTTACCCTTGATTTTATCAAATTTAGTACCCCATTCTATTAGTTCCTCCACACATTTTGGACCTTCAGTCACTAATACCTTTACGGCTTCTAGATCACAAAAATTCGCTCCGGCTTTTATAGTGTCTTCCAGATGTAAACGAGGAGAATCTTCGTCACCTAAAGCTACAGCTATACCTCCTTGAGCATATTCTGTATTACTTTCTTTTATTTTGCTTTTAGTAAGTAGAACAACTTCTCCTTTATCGTAAATTTTAAGTGAGGTATATAGACCAGCAATTCCAGTACCTACTATTAAAAAATCAGTATAAATTTTTTTAAGTTTACAAAGATCAAAATTAATTAAATAATGTGGCAACATTTATTCTAATCCTTTCCAGAAGTTTAGATAGTTTTTAACATTCTATTTAGTGCTTTTAGAGATTTTTTGCTTATCTCCTTTGGTACTGTAATTCGAGGTTCTAAGTTTTGTAGAGAATAGAGAACTTTTTCTAAAGTGATAAGTTTCATATTCCGACAGATCATATTTTCAGAGGCTGGGAAAAATTTTTTATTTGGGTTATTCTTTTTTAAAGGGTGGAATATTCCCAGTTCTGTACCAATGATATATTCTTTAGCTTGATTATTGCTGGCAAACTCAATAATTCCTCTGGTACTGCCAATATAATCAGCCAAATCACATACTTCAGGGCGGCATTCAGGATGTACTAAAAGTAAAGCTTGAGGATGAAGTATTTTAGCTTTAATTACATCTTCTCTAGTTAAGAGATGATGAGTAGGGCAGAAACCTGGCCAGGGGATGATTTTTCGTTTTGCTTTCTTTGCAGTAAAGTCAGCTAAATTCATATCGGGAAGAAATAAAATTTCTTTTTCAGCAGGAATTGACTGAGCAATTTGGACAGCATTAGCAGAAGTGCAACAGTAGTCACTTAAAGATTTTACAACTGCCGATGAATTTACATATGAAATTACTACTGCTTTGGGTAGTTCTTTTATTTTACTTTTTACTTTCTCGGCTGGTGCCATATCAGCCAGAGGGCATCCGGCTTTAATTTCAGGAAGCAGAACAATTTTTTCTGGAGAGAGAATAGATGCAGTTTCAGCCATAAACTGAACTCCGCAAAATACGATAACTTTTGCTTGAGTCTTAGCTGCTTGCTGGCTGAGAAAGAGCGAATCACCTGTAAAATCAGCAATATCTTGAATTTCGCCAGGTTGATAAACATGAGCTAAAATTACGGCTTCTCTCTTTTTCTTCCAAGCCAATATCTCTTTAACTAAATTTTTTTTCGGGGGGTTATCAGTTGTATTATTCATTTTTACTCCTAATTAATACAATATAAATTTTTTAATAAACTATTTGGTAATTTATTATTTTATTCAAGGGTGTTTTTTATTATACCACAAAAAAAAATTAGATATAAAATCTTTTTTATTGTAGTATATTTTATAAAAAAGTAAGGGGGAGAAAAAAAAGTATCGAGTATAGTGTACCGAGTATTGAGTAAAGAAAAAGTAAAGGCTCAAGGAAGAATTATACGAATACAGATAAGGATGTTAGTGTAAACTTTAGTGGGGTAGCTAGAGGAAGATAAGGATACATTAATTGACAAGGATATTGAAGAGGGGTAATATTATAAAAATAGCATAGAACGGGTGGCGTAATTAGTTACTTAATTATTTAATTATTTAGTTAGTTGGTTCTCTATCTCTTCGATTGTTTTCAACTAATTAACCAATAAACTAAATGCTAACGACTAGTTTGAAAGGTGGGAAAATTATGGAAAAAGAGAGATTTTTAAACTTTGAAGGCATAACCTTTGATGATATTTTGTTAGTTCCCGAAAAGTCAGCTATCCTTCCTAAGGAAGTGAACATCTCCACAAAATTTAGTAGAAATATCGACATAAATATTCCTTTAGTTAGCGCTGCCATGGATACAGTCACCGAATCCAGATTAGCCATTGCCATTGCCCGGGAAGGTGGTATTGGCATTATTCATAGAAATATGTCTATAGAAGAACAGGCTGAAGAAGTAGATAAGGTTAAGAGGTCAGAGAGCGGAGTAATTGTAGAGCCCATTTTTCTTTCGCCAGATAAAAGCGTGGGAGAAGCAATTGAGCTGATGGCCAAATATCATATTTCTGGGATTCCTATTGTAAATAAAGAAAAAAAATTAGTGGGAATTTTAACTAACCGGGATATCAGATTTTTAGAAGAAGAAGACAAGGGATTAAAAATAACAGAAATAATGACTAAAGAAAACCTGATAACTGCCCCACTGGGCACCACCCTTGAAGAGGCCAAAAGAATATTACATAACAACAGAATTGAGAAATTACCAATAGTAAATAAAAATTTCATTTTAAAAGGACTTATTACTGTAAAGGATATCGAAAAAGTCGAGAAATTTCCCAATGCTTGCAAGGACGCCAAGGGAAGGCTCAGAGTAGGTGCTGCCGTAGGTATATCTCGAGATACAATGGAGAGAGTAGAAGCTTTAGTTAATGCTAAAGTAGATGTCATAGTAGTCGATACTGCTCATGGACATTCTACCCGGGTTATCGAAGTTATAAAAGAGATAAAACGGAATTTTGATATAGAGTTAGTAGGAGGTAATGTAGCAACTTTTGAGGGAGCAGAAAGCTTGATAAAAGCCGGGATCGATGCTTTAAAAGTAGGAATTGGACCAGGTTCTATCTGTACTACCAGAGTGGTTGCCGGTGTAGGAGTGCCTCAGGTCTCAGCAATTCAAGAATGCAAAAGGGCAGCCAAAAAATATCACATTCCTCTTATTGCCGATGGAGGTATAAAATACTCCGGTGATATAACTAAAGCTTTGGCGGTGGGTGCTGATTCGGCAATGATCGGGAGTCTGTTTGCCGGGACAGAAGAAAGTCCGGGAGAAGTAGTGCTTTACAAAGGGAGAAGCTACAAGGAATATCGGGGGATGGGTTCTATCGGAGCAATGAAAAAGGGCAGTAAAGATAGATATTTTCAAGAAGAGGCAGAAGACAACAAACTGGTTCCCGAAGGAATTGAAGGAAGAGTTTCTTATAAAGGACCACTTTCTGCATGTGTGTACCAACTATTAGGTGGAGTACGTTCAGGAATGGGTTATTGTGGAGTGAAAAACATTAAAGAATTACAGGAAAAAACTAAATTTGTTCAGATTACCTCTGCTAGTTTAAGAGAGAGTCATCCCCATGACATAATTATTACCAAAGAGGCGCCTAATTATGGGATAGAATAAGAGTAGTATAGTTACTTTACTTTGGAGAATGGATTTATGGAAAAGGAAGAATATAAAATTAATTTTGAGAAAGCTGAAGGTTATCTAAAAAAAGGTAATTTCAATCAAGCCATCAGAGAATTTAAAACGGTTTCAGAAAAATGGCCGGATGATCCCAGATGTTATAACAAATTAGGAGTGTGTTATGCCAGCTTAAGAGATTTTATTAAAGCAAAATCGTATCTTGAAAAAGCCTTAGCATTAAATCTAAAATATCCTGAACCTTATAATAATTTAGGAAATATTTGCTTAGAAGAAAAAGAATATGAAAAGTCAATTGAGTTATATAAAAAAGCCTTAGAGTTAAATCCTGATTATGCCGCTGCTCATAGTAATTTGGGTTTAGCCTACAAAAGAACAAAAAGAACTAACGAAGCGGTAAAACATTTTAAAAGAGTTACTGAAATTGATAGGAAAGCCCCCATATCAGAAATCAAGAGAATCAGGATGAAAACAAAAACTAAAAACAATATTATTATCTTTATATTCATTTTAGCAGGTTTGATTATTTTATGGTTTTTACTGAAAAAATAAATTGACCCAGTAATATTTAATTGATATATCATGAAAGTAGGTGAAAGTAAATTTGGCGGAGGCTAATACGCATTTAATTAAAGCAAAACAGATACACCAGAAGGCGATAGTATTTGATGGGCATTGCGATACTATTTTAGAGATTATGAACCATAAAAGAAACTTAGAAAAAAAATCAACTACCGGTCACCTGGACATCCCCAGAATGAAAGAAGGAGGAGGAGAGGCTTTAGAAGATGATTTAGGAGTATTGAGAGTACTGCATAGATTAGGAGTTAGGAGTCAGGTTCTTAAATCTCACCTGGAATCAAAGAAATCAAATTGCGGACGGAATTGGTGAATCCCAAACTGGCAGTGGTTTAACCGAATTTAGCAAAGTAAAAGGAGTATTTATGAAATATTTAAGATTTTATCAAAATGGAAATATAAGATACGGATTACTTGAGAAAGGAACTATAATTAGAGAAGTAGTTGGTGATATTTTTAATAATTATAAAACTATAGAAAAGGAATATTCTTTATCAGAAATAACATTTTTACCTCCCTGTATACCAACTAAAATAATAGCTGTGGGATTAAATTATTTTGACCATGCAAATGAAATTCAGATGAAAATTCCCGACGAACCATTGATATTTATGAAACCCCCGAGTGCACTTATTGCTCATAACGATAATATTATTTATCCTAAGATGAGCAAGCAATTAGATTATGAAGCAGAATTAGCAGTGATTATTAAAAATAGAATTAAAAATATTGAACCCGAAAATGTCTTTAAAAATATTCTGGGATATACTTGTTTTAATGACGTAACTGCTCGAGATTTACAAAAGAAAGATGAACAATGGACCAGAGCTAAATCGTTTGATACCTTTGCGCCCATCGGACCTTTTATTTCTACTGAGTTAAATCCTGATAATCTTCAAATAAAACTTTATAAGAATGGTCAACCAATGCAGAATTCTTCCACCAGTAATATGATTTTTAAAGTTGATAAGATAGTCAGTTTTATTTCTAAAATAATGACCCTATTTCCCGGGGATATAATTGCTACCGGAACTCCTTCTGGAGTTGGACAATTAGAGGCGGGGGATATAGTAGAGGTAGAGATTGAGGGGATTGGCATTTTAAAGAACAAAGTATTTTTAGAAAAAGAGTGATTAAAAACTTTGATATATGTTATTTACTTAAGAAGATACATTAAAGATATAGATGCAAAAAATAATTAATTTAATAAATAATAATTGCAGCAGGCAAATGGAGGTGAGCCGAATACAAGACATATAGAATATTTGGCAAGAGTAGGTGACTTGCGTTAAGTGTTAGAGAATGGGACGTTGTCTCTAAACGAAAGGATTAAGGTTTTCTATTGGGAAATTCTTTAGTCCTGCGGCAGGTCATCGCGTCCGCTGCTACATCGAAATTACCTTTTACAAAAACTCTTCTTGATGTAGCAGATATAAAGCTATATCTATTATTATAATGCTATATTAAGGAGGGAAAGAGAAAAATGAAAATATCGTCCCATAAGATTACTACCATGGGTCTTCTGATTGCTTTAAGTATAATTTTAACTCGGGTAGCCAGTTTACGTATTGCTATCGGAGGAGTAGAGGGAATCAGGATCGGTCTGGGGAGATTACCCATAATCTTAGGAGGTATTATATTTGGTCCATTAGCCGGAGGGTTGATTGGAGCCTTTTCCGATCTATTAGGATATTTCATCAATCCTATAGGTGCCTATATGCCTCACTTTACTCTAACTTCTGCTTTGACCGGAATAATACCTGCGGCTATCTTGATTTTAATGAAAAAAAATGAACCTAATGTTTTTAATTTAGGAATAGCTATTACCGTAGGGCAGGTGATAACTTCTATTATTTTAATACCGTATTTTTTAAATATTTTATTCGGGCTTTCTTGGAAAGTATTAATACCCCCTCGAATAGTGGCAGAGCCCATTCAAATATTTATCTATACCTATACCATAAATATAATTTTAAAGAGGAATATTTTGATTACCAAATCACATAAGATTTAGGATTTACTAATTTAATCAATATTATCTTTAGCCCTTATAGTTAAAGAAGAACGAGAGGAGACTTATAATTTCAAAAAATATAAACAATAAAAATAAAAATTTAAAAAACAAAACTATGAAAGCTGCTGTATTTTATGCACCTGGCCAGGTAAGATTAGAAGAAATTAATATTCCCGATATCGGTCCTGACGAAGTTTTAGTAAAAGTGAGAGTCGCACTTACCTGCGGAACAGATCGTAAAACCTACTTGAGAGGGCATCATTTATTTAATCCGCCTTTTGTTTTTGGACATGAGTTTTCCGGTGATATAGTAGAAGTAGGCAGTAAGGTAAAAAAATTTAAACCGGGAATGAGAGTAGTAGGCGCTAATTCTGCCCCATGTAATTCCTGTTTTTACTGCAAAAATGGTGAACATAGTTTGTGTGATAGTTTATTTATTCAATTAAGCGGTGCTTTTGCAGAGTATATAAAAATTCCCGGAATAATTGTTTCTCAAAATTTATTGGTATTTCCCGAGACAGTAAGCTATAAAGAAGCAGCACTCTTAGAACCCCTTTCTTGTGTGGTTCATGGAGTTGAAGAATCGGAAATTAAATTAGGTAACACAGTGGTTATAAACGGAGCAGGTCCGATAGGTTTAATGTTCTTGCAAGTAGTTAAATTAAAAGGAGCAAGAGTTATTATAACCGATACACTCGAGGAGAGATTAAAATTAGCTGTAAAATTGGGGGCTTATAAGGCGATAAATGTTGCTAAAGTGCAGAACCCCGTTGAAGAAGTGAAAAAATTTACTGAAGATAAGAGAGGAGCAGATGTAGCCATTGAAGCTGTCGGGTTACCAGAGGTTTGGGAACAGACTATATCGATGGTAAGAAAGGGAGGAACGGTGAATCTTTTTGGGGGGTGTGAAAGAGGAACGAAAGTTTCTATTGATACCAGTTTAATTCACTATTCCCAAATAAACATAAAGGGAGTTTTTCACCATACGCCCGGACATGTTAAAAGAGCTTTAAATTTAATTTGTAATAAGGCGATTGATATCGATTCGCTAATTACTGACGAGTTTCCCCTTGGCGAAATATCTACCATAATAGAGATGATGTTGGCCCATAAAGGCATTAAAATAGCGGTGATTCCTTGATTCGTATATCGTATCGCATTTCACATAAAAAATAAGCAGGATTGGCGATTTTGCAAATGGAGTAAAAAGAAGAGATGAAAGCTTTAGTTAAATACGGAAAAGGTGAAAATGATATAGAATTAAGAGAAATTCCCGAACCTGTTCCTCAAGCGAATGAAGTAAAAGTTAAAGTGGAGGCTACGGGAATCTGTGGAACTGATCTTTATGGTTATTCAGCCCTAAAACCTCCGGTGGTATTAGGACATGAAACTGCCGGGCTTGTGGTAGAGGTAGGGGAAGAAGTAAAGGATATAAAGGCAGGGGACAGAGTGACTACTGAAACTACTGCCTATATCTGTGGACAATGTAAATTTTGCCAGAGCAAAGATTATAATTTATGCATTTATCGTAAAGGATTGGGGTCCGCTGTTAACGGGGCTTTTGCTGAATATTTTGTGATAAGAAAAGAGAGCATTCACCAAATTCCTCCTCATATTGATTTTAATTCCGCTTCTCTTTTTGAACCTTTATCTTGCGCTGCCCATGCAGTAATGGAACAAGCTAATTTATTACCCCATGAAACAGTTCTGGTATTAGGACCGGGACCTCTGGGGTTGTTAACTGCTCAAATTGCCAAGTCTTTAGGAGCAGAAGTAATTATTTGTGGAATTGAAGGTGATGAAAAAAGATTATCTACAGCAGAAAAAATTGGAATTAATCAAATTTTTAATATAAAAAAGAAGGATATTAAGAACTATTTGTCGAAATTAACAGGTGGGTATGGCGTAGATGTGGTTTTTGAATGTTCCGGTTCTGTTGAAGCAGTGGAGTATGGATTAAATTTTATAAGAAAAGGGGGTAGATATATTCAGGAAGGAATTATTCACCAACCGATTCAACTTAGATTTGATCAAATCTTATTTGACAAAGAGCTGAGTATTATTGGTTCTCGTACTCAGAAACCTTCTTCCTGGGATAAGGCAATAAATCTGGTAAACGAAGGGAAGGTAAATTTAAAAGAATTGGTTAGTGATGTACTTCCCTTAAGTAATTGGAAAGAAGGTTTCAGGCGAGCAAAGAAAAAAAGTTCTATTAAAATAGTTCTTCAGCCGGACAAGTAATATTAAATAAACTTAATTTAAATTTTTTATAATATAATAGTTTGTTAGATCATTAATTAGCAAAGAAGCAAAAACAGAACTTAAAATCCAATATTGGGAGAAAAAGTTTTGAATTTTGAATTATGGTTTTTCGCTTTTTGCTTTAAGTTTTTAACTGTATAATGGTAACTAAAAACTTGTATTTAAAACTAACGACTAATTAGGGCTTACAGAAAAAGGAAATTCGTATACAAATAATATATTTAGAAGGGGGAAGAAAAAATGATAGAATTTAATCTCGAAGAAGGTTTAAAAGGAATAGCTCAAATGACGGTAAATGAGGAAAATTCAGCAGAGAGATTTGCTAAACCTATGCCACCTGCCTTTGCCACTCCCATGTTAGTTTCCTTAATGGATTTAGCTGCCATAAATGCGGTGAAAAAAAATCTTCCGGAGGGTTATATTTCAGTTGCTACTAAAATATCGATTACTCATTTAGCTGCTACTCCTCTGGGTATGACGGTTACTGCCGATGCGACCTTAATTGATATGCTCGATATTTTCCCTCCACGCTGCCTTTCCGGGACTGAGGGAGCAAATATAATCGAAGAATTAAAACCATCGAAAGATGATACAGCGGATTTTTTCAGACCGATTTAGATATTTCTTTGTAGATATGGATTGGAGTTTAAAGTAGTGGCAAAAGAAAAATTAAAAGTAGGATTAGCTTTGGGAGGGGGTGGAGCCCGAGGCCTCGCCCACATAGGAGTATTAAAAGTTTTAAAAAAGGAAAATATTCCTATTGATCTCATTACTGGTACCTCAATGGGGGCTATTATAGGAGCAGTTTATGCCCTAACAAAAGATATTTCTGCTATAGAAAAAATTACCGAGAAATATTCTAAAATTAGTGAATTTAATATAGACTTATCTTTTAGCGAAAAAGAAAGAAAAGATAAGCCTTTCTTTTTGAAAAAAATGTCTGATTTCTTGAAAAAAGGTTATATGCTCAATCTTGAACTCACAAAAAAATATATAAATGATGGGGAAGGACTCAGAAAGATTATTGAGGAATTAGTGAATAATAAAACCTTCGAAGACACCCAGATCCCCTTTGCTGTAACGGCTGCGGATTTAGTAAAGGGAGAAAAAATAATTATAAGAAGAGGAAAATTGTTTGATGCGCTTTTAGCCAGTGCTTCTATTCCGGGAATGTTCCCTCCGCTAATATTGGATAAGAAAATTTTAGTTGATGGGGGGATAGTCGAGGTAGTGCCGATAGAAGCAGCTCAATCGTTAGGAGCTAATTTTGTTATCGCGGTTAGTGTGAGCCAAACTATTAAAAAGAGGGATGAATTTAATAATGCAGTAGAAATTATTTTTCGGTCTGATTCTATTACATCTTCCGAATTAAGAAAATTACAATTATCTTTTGCAGATGTAGTAATTACCCCTAAAGTAGGACGTTTTCATTGGTCTGATTTTTCTAAAGCTGAACAATGTGTTCGAGAAGGTGAAATAGCTGCTCAAAATAATATTTTAGAATTAAAGAAAAAATTGAAGAAAGTAAAACCAAACTGGTGGGAAAGATTATTTTACTGAAGTTTCTTTATCTTTCTTTTCTTCGATCTTGGAGTCTGGCTTTTTGGAAATTTCTTTCTTTTCTTGCCCTTCTATTGAGGAAGCGGCTAATCCTTTCTTTTCCGATTGATAACTACTATTTCGATTATCTGTACTATAATATCCATTGCCCTTTAATATAAAGTTCGCATTTTTGCTTATTAATCTATAGACCT
Source organism: Atribacterota bacterium (assembly GCA_038203565.1). Taxonomy (GTDB): domain Bacteria; phylum Atribacterota; class Phoenicimicrobiia; order Phoenicimicrobiales; family Phoenicimicrobiaceae; genus Sediminicultor. The sequence goes on along the minus strand of JBBRDV010000006.1, from coordinate 22,515 downwards.
CTCCATTACATTTTTTGCAATTTTTAATGGGGTCTGCTGTAATGGATTGGAATTTTTCAAAAGTATTCCCACATTTTTTGCATTTATACTCATAAGTTGGCATAATAGGTTCCCCTTTTTAGTTTCTAATTGTATATTTTATATCAGTTTATATTTTTGTCAAGATTTTTCTTCCGCTTGTTTCGCATTCTTACGAAAGCAGGCAACAGGAATCTATTTCCTTTATGTTATTACGACAAAACGATCTAGTTTAGGGCTTTTTGATATTTCCGTGATTTTCCCCAAAGTGGGGCTGATAGCCGGATATTCTTCAGAAGAAAAACTTATTCAGAACCTTTATCTCGTAGTAGAAAACTTTGCTCCTATGATGGGTGGAATATTAGTAGATGATCAATATGAGGGAATAAATTACAAAGCACTTTAATTCTTGATATTTTAACTTCTCTTTGATATATTAATGTGCATAGTACCCTTTTTAAAATAATGGCTTTAATTCTGGCTTTAGTGGTTTTTTCCGGGTCTTAAGCCGGTTCTCGGATATCTATTTTCTTTTTCTAATCTCTGCCTGGATGATGATGAATGTGGTAAAATAATTAATTAATTAATTAAATGAGGTGATAGTTAATGAAGGTTATTGGTATAACAGGATATAAGAAAAGTGGAAAAACTACTTTGACACTAAAACTATCCAATGAATTAATTAAAAGAGGCTATAAAGTAGCAGTAGTAAAACATACTAACGAAGACCTTGATCTAGTCAATTCGGATACTTCAAAATACAAAGAAAGCCTAACCCAGGTAGCAGCGATTACCTCCAAAGAATCTATAATTTTTCTAAAAAATAAAAAGAATTTAGAAGAGATCATAAAATATTTTGAAGCCGATATTATCTTAATAGAAGGTTTTAAAAAGGAAAAAACTTTTCCCAAAATTGTGTGCTTAAGAGAGGAAAGTGAAAAGGCTGAACTATTTGATGGATTACAGCTTTGTACAGCCGGTTTTGTTTCTAAGGAGTTAAACCCGAAGCTTTGCGACTTTAATATTTTAAATGATGAGGATATAAAAAAGATAGCAGAGATAGCTATTAATAAATCATTTAAATTACCTAACCTGAATTGCGGGGGATGTGGATATCAAGATTGTTACGGCTTATCTCAGGAGATTGTTAAAGGAAATAAAACTCCCGGTGATTGTCCTTCTTTAGAGCCTTCAACTTTGGTGAAAGTAGATGGGAAAATAGTTCCGATGAATCCCTTTATAGCGAAAATTATAAAAAATACTATTACCGGGCTTTTGTCTTCATTAAAGGGCTTTATCAAAGGGGATATTGAGATAAAGATAAAACAAAAATAAAAATAGGATATAGTACCGAGTATTTACCTATTAGCTCATATGCCCCCATTAGTATATAGTAAAGAAAATAGCGGGTAGCATATGGAATTAGTTAGCTAGCTAAAAACTCGTATTAATGCCAACAACTATTTACTAACAAACAATTTAATTATCAGATTGGCAGATCGGTAAATGGGTAGATTGGTAGATTGGTAGATTTTTAAATTATGATTTTCATGGAGGCAACTCATATATGTCAGTAGTATCGATTAAACCAAAGACAATTAGCAAAAAAGAGACAAAAGAAGAAATAATCTATGATGCCATAATAATCGGAGGTGGGCCTGCCGGATTGACCGCAGGCATCTATCTTAGTCGAGCTAGAATGAACACTCTATTAATTGAAAAAGCCCTTCCTGGCGGACAGGCAATTCTTACTGAGATTATTGAAAATTATCCTGGCTTTCCCCAGGGCATTGCTGGACCTGAATTAATGCAAAAAATGGAGGAACAGGCTGCACGATTTGGCCTTAAAATAGAATATGGAGAAGCAGCAGAAGTTAGAATAAAAGAAGATAGGATAAAAATAGTGAGAATCAACAATCAAGAATATAAAGCCCTCACTATTATTTTAGCTTCTGGAGCAGAAGCGAGTAAATTGGGTATCCCCGGAGAAGAAGAATTAAGGGGGAGAGGAGTCTCTTATTGTGCCACCTGTGATGCCCCATTTTTTAAGGACCAAAAGGTAGTAGTGATTGGAGGAGGGGATACGGCAATTGAAGAAGCTTTATATTTAACTAAGTTTGTTCGAGAAGTAACTATTATTCACCGTCGTGATAGATTAAGAGCAACTAAGATATTACAGGAAAGAGTGGTTGCTAATAAGAAAATAAATTTTGCCTGGGATTCAGTAGTAATAAAAATATTAGGCAAGGAAAAAGTAGAAAGCGTTTTTATTCAAAACAAAAAAACAGGCGAAGAAAAGGAAATCTTCTCTCAGGGTGTTTTTGTTTTTGTGGGGAATATTCCCAATTCAAAATTTATAAAAGAGTTAGTGAAATTAGACCAAAGGGGTTATATTTTGACTGATGATAATATGATGACCTCACAAGAAGGTATCTATGCCTGTGGAGATGTTAGAAAAAAAATCTTAAGACAGGTAGTTACTGCTTGTGGAGAAGGAGCTACCGCTGCCTTCACCGCCCAAAAATATATTGAAGAATTAAAAGGGGTTTCCTATAAATAGAAGAAGAGAGGATAAAAAATGAATTTTGGAATATCAACTATGCCGTTTGAGGATTATCAATTAAAATCAAAATTGCCTCTACTTAAAGAGGCAGGAATAAGATATATTGAAGTAAAACCAAAAGAAGGACATTTCGATTATCATGACCCCAAATATTTAGATGAGATGTCTAAAGAATTTAAAAAAAATGAGATAGAAGTAATATCAATGCATATGCCTACTAATGGTGTAGATATTTCCCTAATTGAGGAATATGATCGGGTATGGTCTGTCCGGGAAGTAGAAAAAACAGCCCTTGCTTTGCTGAGATTAGGAGGAGGGATTTTAGTAGTTCATCCGGGAAGTGAAATTGAAGATGAGAAAATGAGGAAAGCGTGTCGAGAAAAGAGTGAGCAAAGCTTAGAGGAAATATTAAAATTTTGTGAACAGTGGGGAATTAAGATTGCTTTAGAGAATACTTTACCCGGAAAAACCGGTGACAGCATACCTGAGATCCTGGAGATAGTAAAAAAATTTGATTCTAAAAATTTAGGAATTTGTCTGGATACCGGACATTGCAACATAACTTCTTCCCTTTATAATCATAGCGGAGTTGCGGAGTGTTTGCCGGAAATAAAAGATTATTTATTTCATTTACATATTCATGATAATTCCGGAAAGAGTGATGACCATTATCTTCCTTTTGAAGGCAATATAGATTGGGAAAGATTTATAAAGAGCTTAAAAGAAATTAATTATCAGGGGGTATTTATGTTTGAATTAAGAAAGAAAACAAATAATGAAGAAATGCTCCGAACGATTAAAGAATTGTATCTAAATTTATTTAAGGAAGAAAAAAATGACTGATAAAAAAGGACATCTTTACTGGTTGCGAAGAAAATTGCCCGACCAAAAAGTTTTAGAGCGGATGGATTCATTATTAAAAGAACTGAATTTACATACAGTTTGCGATAGTGCTTTATGTCCTAATCGCGGTGAATGTTTTAAAAAAAGAACGGCTACATTTATGATATTGGGGAATATCTGTACGCGAAACTGTAAGTTTTGTGCTGTAGAAAAAGGGGAACCACTCCCCTTAGACCCGGAGGAACCCCGTCATATTGCGCAAGCTGCCAAACATTTAAATCTTAAACATATAGTGGTTACTTCGGTAACCAGAGACGACCTTTCGGATGGCGGAGCAAAACACTTTGCTCAGACCATTATAGAGGTTAAAAAAATACTTCCTGAAAGCACTATAGAGGTATTAGTCCCTGATTTTGAGGGTTCCTGGGAAGCACTCCAAATAGTAATAGATGCTCATCCGGAAGTTATAAATCATAATATCGAAACGGTTGCGCGCTTATATAAGTTAGTAAGGCCAAAAGCGTTTTATAAGCGTTCCCTGGAGCTGTTAAGGCAGGTTAAGATTCGGGGTAAAAATATTATTTCCAAATCGGGGATTATGGTAGGCTTAGGAGAGGAAAAGGAAGAAGTTATCAAAGCGATGAAAGATTTACGGGAAGTGGATTGTGATATTTTAACTATAGGTCAATATTTAAAACCATCTCCTCACCATTTAAAAGTCAACGAATATATTCATCCTGATAAATTTGAAGAATATCAAAATATAGGGATGTCTTTAGGCTTCAAATATGTAGCGTCAGCGCCTTTGGTGCGCAGTTCCTATCATGCTGGTGAAATATTACAAAATATAATTCAATTTTAAATTTGTGAGTTAATTTCTTTGATATATTTAAATATATCTGATAGAATTAAAGTCAATAAATCAAATATAATAAAATTAATTGATCAAAAATCAGGAGGATAGGCTTGTATGACCAAATATGATATTAATAAAGTAAAAAATATTGCCTTGGTAGGCCATGGTGATTCTGGAAAAACCTCGCTTACCGAGGCTTTGCTTTATGATGCAGGAATGATTACTAGATTGGGAGATATCAAACAAGGTAATACCACTACCGATTATGACCCCAGAGAAATAAAGAAAGAAATAACTATCAATCCTTCTTTAGCTTATTTAAATTGGAAGGATTTGATGGTAAATATTCTCGATACCCCGGGCTACCTTGATTTTATCACTGATACCAAATTAAGCCTTAAAGTAGTTGATAGTGCCATAATAGTTGTATGTGCGGTATCAGGAGTAGAAGTGCAGACAGAAAAAGTATGGAATTTTGCTGATGAATATAAACTACCCCGTGCTATTTTTATAAATAAAATGGATCGGGAAAGAGCTGATTTTTACCGGGTAAAAGATATGATTAATGAAATTTTTGGTTCATTCGCAATTTCAATACAGTTACCCATTGGTAAGGAAGAAAATTTCCAAGGTATAGTCGATTTAATAGAGATGAAAGCCGTGATTTATAAAAAATCAGGAGAGGGTAAACCGGTTTTTGAAGAACAAGAAATTCCCCAGGATATGAAAGAAGAGGCAGAATCCTACAGGAAAGAATTAGTAGAAGCAGTAGCTGAATTTGATGATGAAATTTTAATGAAGTATTTGGACGGTGAAACTTTGACTAACCAAGAGATTACTTCTTTGTTAAAACAAGGAATAAAGGAAGGCAAGATTGTTCCCATACTTTGCGGCTCAGCCACCATGAATTTAGGAATAGAACTTCTTCTTGATTTTATTGGCGAATACCTTCCTTCTCCATCTGAAATGCCTCCCATTGCAGCGAAAAATGTAAAAACTTCTTCTGAAGAATTAATAGAAAATACTGTTGATTCCTCCTTTTCTGCTTTTGTTTTCAAAACTGTAGCAGACCCCTACGTGGGAAATTTAACCTATTTTAGGGTGTATTCAGGGAAATTGCCCGAAGATTCAAATATTTATAATTCTTCAAAAAATGTAGATAACAGAGTAGGAAAGATCTATAAAATGCAGGGTAAGAATCAACACTCTATTCCTGAGGTTTATGCGGGAGATATAGCTGCTGTAGCCAAACTTAAGAATACTGTTACCGGTGATACTTTCTGCGATAAAGATAATCCTGTTTTATTTAAAAAAATAGAATATCCCGAACCAATAATGTTGCTGGCTATCTCTCCCAAAACCAAGGGAGATGAGGATAAATTAAGTACTGCTCTAAGTAAGATAATTGATGAAGACCCTACGGTTAAAATTTATCGCGATGAAGATACCGGAGAGAGTATATTAGCTGGCATGGGAGAATCCCACCTGGAAGTAATTATTGATACCATGGAAAGTAAATTTGGAGTAGAGGTTGAAAAGAGTACTCCTAAAGTAGGATATAAAGAAACTATTCGAAAAAAAGTTCAAGTAGAAGGGAAATACAAGAAGCAGTCTGGTGGAAGAGGACAGTATGGACATTGTTGGTTAGAGCTTGAACCCAAAGGCAGGGGAGAGGGCTTTGAATTTGTAGATAAAATAGTTGGGGGAGTAATTCCGCGTCAGTATCGTCCTGCAGTGGAAAAAGGGGTGGTTGGAGCAATGCAAAAAGGAGTATTGGCAGGATATCCCACCGTAGATATAAAGGCTAGTGTTTATGACGGCAGTTATCACCCGGTAGATTCTTCAGAAATGGCTTTCAAAGTAGCCGGTTCGATGGCTTTTAAAAAAGGAGCAGCAGAAGCTAACCCGGTCTTATTAGAGCCTATTATGGATATAGAAGTAATAGTGCCAAAAGAATATATGGGAGATATAATCGGAGATTTGAATAGCAAAAGAGGGAAAATAATGGGTATGGAAGAATCTTCAAGCGGAAAACAGGCTATTAAAGCTAAAATACCTCAAGCAGAAATTTTTAAATATGCTATCGATTTAAGGTCAATTACTCAAGGTAGAGGAACTTTTGGTTTGAAATTTTCCCATTTTGAAGAGGTGCCTGCAAATATTGTACAGGAAATAATTGCTAAAAACAAAGAAGAAGAGGAAGAAAAAAAGTAATTTTTAAAAAATTTAAAATATTTTTTTAAAAAAAGAAGGATTTTTAAATTAGATATAGAATATATTATATAAAGATAAAGCTATCTATTAATCAACACTAAAAATCATTATAAAAAAAGGAGGTGAAATAATATGGCATGGTATTGGTGGGCAGCAATTGTTGCGGCAGTAGTGTATTTCTTCTTCTATTACGGAGCATAAGCAGTATAGAATTGAAAAATGAATTAATATTCAATTACCAAAAATTGAAAGAAACGTTTCTGTAAGTGCAGGGCTAAGCAAATGGTCCTGCACTTTATTTATCTTTATTAAAAGGATGATTAATTTGAAGCTGCAAAACAAAAAAAGATCTATTTTATTAATTTTTCTTTTCCTTATTTTTTTTGTTATTACTTATGAATCAATGATGTTGAGGTGATTTCACTAACTAATTGACATTTATTTTTTTTTCAATTATACTAAAAACGAACTGAGAAAGAAAAAGACCGAGCGAAGGATTGAAAGGTATATTCGTAAAAAGAGAATCGGCATCTGGTGAAAGCTGATAAAAACCTTTAAACTCACCTTCAAGTTTTGTAAGCGAAAAATTAAATCAAAAATATTGATTTAAATAAAATTTACAACGTTGACAAGCGTTAATTGTTTAATAAGAGTAGATAATGTGGGGCTGTAGCGCAGTCGGGAGCGCGCCTCCTTGGCGTGGAGGAGGTCGCGGGTTCGATTCCCGCCAGCTCCACCAAATTATAATGTATAAAATCTACTGAACAAGGGTGGTACCACGAGAAGAATCTCGTCCCTGGTAATAATTTAATTAATTACTTGAGGCGGGATTTTTATTTTTAAGGAGGAATATCCAACAATGGAAGATAGATATAATTTTAGTGAAGTCGAAAAAAAAAGGCGAGAATATTGGGTAAAAAATAATTTTTTTAAATCTTATGTCGATTATAAAAAACCGAAATATTATGTTTTGGAAATGTTCCCCTATCCTTCGGGTGAACCCCACATGGGACATGTGAAAAACTACGTTATCGGTGATGTAGTGGCCAGATACAAACATTCTCAAGGATATAATATCCTGCACCCCATGGGTTGGGATGCCTTTGGTTTACCTGCGGAGAATGCTGCTATAAAAAATAAAATTCATCCTTCAATCTGGACTAAAACCAATATTCAAAAGATGAAAAATACCCTAACCAATATGAGTATCAGTTATGATTGGGATAGAGAAATAGCCACCTGTGATCCGGATTACTACAAGTGGACTCAGTGGATGTTTTTACAGTTATACAAAAAAGGATTAGCTTACAAGAAAAAAGCAGTAGTTAACTGGTGTCCTTCCTGTAATGTAGTATTAGCTAATGAACAAGTAATAGACGGAAAATGTTGGAGGTGTGATACTGAAGTTGTTAAAAAAGAGTTGTCCCAATGGTTTTTCAAGATTACCGAATATGCCCAGAGGTTACTCGATGATATAGAATGCTTAGAGGAATGGCCAGAAAAAGTATTAACTATGCAGAGAAATTGGATAGGCAGGAGCGAGGGAGCAAGGATTGAATTTCCCATAAAAGGGAGTGATAAAACTATTCCGGTTTTTACTACCCGACCCGACACTCTCTATGGAGCAACTTATTTTCTATTATCTCCCGAACACCCTTTAGTAGAAGAGATAATAAAAGATTCCCCTTATAAAGATAAAATTAAGAGTTTCCAAGAAGAAGTAAGCAAAGAGAGTACTATAGATAGGCTATCAGGGGTAATGGAAAAAATGGGATGCTTTACCGGTAAATATGCGATAAATCCTATTAATAACGAGGAAATCCCCATCTGGTTAGCAAATTATGTGTTAATGGATTATGGAACAGGTGCGGTAATGGCAGTTCCGGCTCATGACCAAAGGGATTTCGAGTTTGCTAAAAAATATGATTTACCTATAAGAATAGTTATTCAGCCAAAGGATAAAAAATTTACCTCTGATACAATGGAGGCTGCTTTTGACGGAGAAGGCATTATGGTTAATTCCGGCCGATTTGACGGATTACCAAGCAGTAAGTCATTGGATGTTATAATTGATTATTTGATTGAAAAAGGCTCTGGGGAGAAAGAGGTCAATTTTAGATTAAGAGATTGGCTTATTTCGCGTCAGCGTTATTGGGGTGCACCTATTCCTATGATTTACTGTTCCGACTGTGGTATGGTTCCCGTACCTGAAAGTGATTTACCGGTTTTGCTGCCGGAAGATGTTGATTTCAGGCCTAAAGGTATGTCACCACTGGCAAGTAGCAAAGACTTTGTCAATACAATTTGTCCAAAATGCGGTAAAGAAGCTAAAAGAGAAACAGATACTATGGATACTTTTGTTTGTTCTTCCTGGTACTACCTTAGATTTTGTTCTCCTAAAACTGTTACGGCGCCATTTGATGCTGAGGAATTAAGATATTGGATGCCGGTAGACCAGTATATCGGTGGAGTAGAGCACGCCATACTGCATTTACTATATTCTCGGTTTTTTACGAAAGTTCTATATGATTTGAAATATGTCAATTTTAAAGAACCCTTCAAAAGGCTCTTTACTCAGGGGATGGTCTGCAAAGATGGGGCAGCGATGTCTAAATCAAAAGGTAACATAGTTAATCCGGGAAAAATATTTTTAAAATTCGGTATCGATGCTACCAGGGTAATGATGCTGTTTGCCGGTCCTCCGGAAGTAGATATGGAATGGACGGATAAAGGGATGGATGGAGCATCTCGATTCTTGAATCGAGTTTGGCGGTTAATCTACAATAATATTGGTTATTTTAAAAAGCCGAAAAATAAAGAAGAAGTTTCCCCGGAAGATATAAGTGTGGAAGCTAAAAAAATAAGGCAGAAGACCCACCAAACCATTAAAAAAGTTACCGAAAATATCGAAGAAAGATTTCACTTTAATACCGCCATTAGTGCCATTATGGAATTAGTCAATGAAGTATACAAATTTCAGTTAGAAACAGAAGAAAAACAGGGGAAAGAAGGAGATGTATTTATTTTAAAAGAGGCTTTGGAAATGATAGTCAGGCTTTTAGGTCCTATCGCTCCTCATTTTTCAGAAGAGCTATGGCAGGAGATGGGGAACAAAGAAAGCATTTATATGCAGCCCTGGCCTAAGTATGATAAGAAGATGTTAGAAGAAGAGGAAAAGCTAATTATAGTCCAGATAAATGGAAAACTAAGAGGGAAATTGACAGTTCCTGCATTTTACGATGATGAGAAAATAAAAGAGGAAGCACTTTCTCTGCCAAAAATGCAAGAAAAAATTAAAGGCAAAAAGATTATAAAAGTTATTGTTGTTTCTGGGAAACTGGTAAATATTGTGGTAAAATAAATAAAATAAAGGTAGGGGTTTGATTCATCAACCCCGTTATAAAAATTATCAAAAAACAATAAAAGGAGGAAATATTTTTATGGCTACTTTTGGCGATTTAAATAGTTTTATCGGTATCGGCAGATTAACCAGAGACCCGGAACTAAGGTATACACCAGGCGGGACAGGGGTATGTAAGTTTGGCATTGCCATAAACAGAACGTATCGAAATCAGGAAGGAAATAACATTGAAGAAGTTCTCTTTATAAATGTAACAACCTGGGGTAAGCAGGCAGAAAATGTTTCACAGTTTTTAAAAAAAGGCAGAAGGGTGGCTATAAGTGGTGAATTAAGGTCTAATGATTGGCAGGATAAAGAAGGAAACAAGAGAACTTCTTTTGAAATTAACGCCAGAACTGTACAATTTTTAGATTTAGTGAAAGATGCAGGTGCTGCAAAAGAAGGTCCCGCAAAGAGCGAAGAAAATGTTTCTGATGAACCATTAAATGAAGATACCTCAATATCAGAAGACGATATTCCATTTTAAATTAGTATATAGTGAAGAAGAATAAATATAGTAGTTAAATTAGTAGGGGTAAACTTTGTTGTCTATCCACAATAATAATTAACTTGTAGGAGCACGATGCATCGTGCTCCTACACTACTTTTTAGTTAAACTAAAATTTGCAAAATTACTAAATATTATGCTAATATTATTATAGACAAAGAAAAAGAGAGATGTTATAATATCACTTGCATAGAAAAAAAGAAATAAGTGGGCGGGTAGCTCAGTTGGGAGAGCACTGGTTTTACAAGCCAGGGGTCACAGGTTCAAGCCCTGTTCCGCCTACCAATTTTTTAATAAAAACATAAAGGGGCCGTAGTGCAGCTTGGTTTAACACGCCTGCCTGTCACGCAGGAGATCGCGAGTTCAAATCTCGTCGGCCCCGCCATTTTTTTAATAATATTATTATGTAAGGCGATTATAAATATAAATGCCGAGATAGCTCAGTCGGTAGAGCAGTGGACTGAAAATCCACGTGTCCCCAGTTCAATTCTGGGTCTCGGCACCAGGTTTATTGCGGAAATAGCTCAGTGGTAGAGCATCGCCTTGCCAAGGCGAGGGTCGCGGGTTCAAATCCCGTTTTCCGCTCCATTTATATAAAAATTAAATATGGCGGCATCGCCAAGTGGTAAGGCAGAGGACTGCAAATCCTTCATCCTCGGTTCGAATCCGAGTGCCGCCTCCATTTAATTTTGAGTGACGATTAAAAGTCTAAAGAGAATGGGCGGTTAATTCAGCGGTAGAATGCTTGCTCGACGCGCAAGAAGTCACTGGTTCGAATCCAGTACCGCCCACCATTTCAAAATCAAAAGATAAAATAAGATTGCGTGGAAAACAGTAGGTGGAACCGCGAGATTATTAAATTAAACTTCTCGTCCTTTTCTGATACAGGACAAGAAGTTTTTTGTTTAATTATAAGGAGGTAGGTATTATGTCAAATATTAAAGTTGTTTTATTAGATGGTTCGGAAATAAAATTGAATAAAGGAGCTACTTTATACGATGCTGCTGTCAAAATAAGCCAAAAATTAGGCAAAGAGGCAATTGCCGGTGTAGTAAACGGAGTGGAAAAGGATTTGAATTATGCTCTTAAGGATAATGACCGGATTGAGATTATAACTTTTGCCTCACCTGAAGGCGGAGAAATTTATCATCATAGCAGTTCACATATTATGGCTCAGGCGGTAAAGGAATTATTCCCCCAGGTAAAACTGGCCATTGGACCAGCCATTAAGGATGGCTTCTATTATGATTTTGATTTAAACCGTTCCTTTACTCCGGAGGATATAGTACTTATTGAGAAAAAGATGAAAGAGATAGTAGGTAGAAATCTTCCTTTAATAAGGACAGAGATAAGTAAAAAAGATGCTAAAAAATTATTTAAAGAACAAGAAGAAGATTATAAAACAGAACTCCTTAAGGATATAGAAGATGATATGGTTACCTTGTATCAGCAGGGGGATTTTGTTGATTTATGTAGAGGCCCGCACATTCCTTCTACCGGGAAGTTAAAAGCTTTTAAACTTTTAAGTATTGCCGGAGCATACTGGAGGGGAAATGAAAAAAATAAGATGCTGCAGCGTATTTACGGAACCTCGTTCGATAAAAAATCCGAACTGGATAATTATTTGAAATTAATTGAAGAAGCAAAAAAGAGAGACCATCGAAAATTGGGAAAAGATTTAGATTTATTCAGCTTTCATGATGAGGGAGTTGGTTTCCCTTTCTTTCATCCGAAAGGGATGGTGTTAAGAAATATCCTGGAGGATTACTGGAGAGAAGAACATTGTAAGAGTGGTTATACAGAAGTCAAAACTCCGATTATCTTAAATAAATCATTATGGGTGAAATCCGGACATTGGGATCATTATAAGGAAAATATGTATTTTACCAGGATAGATGAGGAAGATTATGCTATTAAACCGATGAATTGTCCCGGAGGAATTTTAATTTACAAAACTACCCTTCACAGTTATAGAGATTTGCCGCTTAGAATGGGAGAATTAGGGTTAGTGCATAGACATGAGTTATCCGGGGTACTTCACGGACTCTTCAGGGTAAGGTCTTTTACCCAGGATGATGCTCATATATTTATGACACAGGAGCAGATTAAAGATGAGATAAGAGGAGTAATTGATTTGGCTGATAGGATATATAAGACCTTTGGTTTTTCCTATCGTGTGGAATTAAGCACTAAACCGGAAAATGCCATGGGTTCTGATGAAATATGGGAAAAGGCTACCAGCAGTTTGGAAGAAGCCTTAAAAGACAAAAAGATAGATTATGTTGTGAATGAAGGTGATGGGGCATTTTACGGTCCCAAAATAGATTTTCATTTACAGGATTGCATAGGTAGAAGCTGGCAGTGCGGCACTTTCCAGTTAGATTTTATTATGCCGGAAAAATTTGATCTTTACTATATCAATAAAGAAGGGAATAAGGAAAGACCGGTTATGCTGCACCGAACTGTTCTGGGAAGCATGGAGAGATTTATCGGAATTCTTATTGAAAATTATGCCGGAGCATTTCCTTTGTGGTTAGCCCCTGTTCAGGTAAAATTATTGCCCATTGCTGATAGGCATATTGAGTATGGCAAAAAGATAATGAATGAATTAAGTAAATATAGTATAAGGGGAGAATTAGACGAGATTAATGATAAAATTGGAGCTAAGATAAGAAAAGCTGAGATGGAAAAGATCCCCTACATGCTGATATTCGGAGATAAGGAAGTAGAAGAGGATCTTGCTTCGGTAAGAAAGAGGGGAAAAGGAGACTTAGGGAAGATAAAATTAACCAAGTTTATCGAAGATATTTTAAAAGAGGCCGAAGAAAAAAGCTTATCTTAAGATTAGTTAGTAAATATAATTCGAATAAGTGAATATAATTAGTTAGATAGGAAGTTCGGTACCTTTCTTTTTCTTTCTTTACGCGATACTGTATACTCGATAATAATTAATATATGTTAATATATTGACTATAAATAAAGAATATGTTATAGTCTTTTAAAAATAATGAAGGTTTGTATATATTTTAGGGAAATTTAATAGTTAATTTTTTTTATCTATTAAAATTAGTAAAATGATATTTTAAAGTTGAGCTAAAAACTAATTTAAAATGTATAGAAATTGACATATTGCTCATCTTTAAGCGGTGTAAAGGAGGAAAATAAGAATTAAGTCAACACCAAAGTTAAGAATAAATGAAGAAATTAGAGCAGAGAAGATTAGGCTTATAGATTTTGAAGGTAAACAGGTAGGGGTAGTAAGTAAAAAGGAGGGTCTTGAACTTGCCGAAAAGAGTAATCTTGACTTAGTTGAAATTTCACCAGAAGCTAAACCTCCGGTTTGTAAGATTATTGATTACGGAAAATATAAGTACTTACTGGACAAAAAAAATAAGACCGGGAAGAAGAAACAGAAAAGCGGCGGAATGAAAGAAATAAAGATGCGCCCTAATATTGGAGAACATGATTACAATTTTAAGGTAAAAAATTTATGCAAATTTTTAGAAGAAGGTAATCAAGTAAAAATTACTATAATGTTTAAAGGGCGAGAGATGAATTATGTAGATTTAGGAAGAAAATTATTAGAACGTATAATTGAAGACACTAACGAAATAGCTAAAGTTTTAAAGGAACCAAAATTAGAAGGGCGAAATATGACTTTAGTTTTAATACCAAAATAATTAAATATTGCTAAGGGGGAAGAAAGATATATGCCCAAAATGAAGACACATAAGAGTTCAGCAAAAAGATTTAAAGTACACAGTTCAGGTATAATAATGAGGTCAAAGGCTTATAAAAGTCATATTATGACTAAAAAGACTGCAAAACGCAAGAGAAATCTAAGGAAGGTTACTACGGTTAGTAGTGCTGATATAAAAAAAGTTAAAGTATTGTTACCTTATTCTTAATATTTTCTAAAATATTAAAACATCGTTTTTCCCATTTTACACTTAATACGGAATTCATAAGTAGGAGCACGATGCATCGCATCCAAAGGAACCAGAAGATAAAAGAAGAATAGAATCCCGCTGCAGTTTACACTCATGAAAGTGGGTGTGGGAAAAACATATAGAAAAATAATTCGGATATAAAAAGATAAGGAGTGAATGGCATGCCAAGAGCGACAAATAGTGTTGCCTCAAGAAGAAGAAGAAATAAAGTATTAAAATTAACAAAAGGATATTGGGGAGCAAAAAGCAAACTTTATCGTACTGCTCATGAATCTATGATGAAGGCGCTTTCTTATGCCTATAGAGATAGAAGAGCGAGAAAAAGAGATTTTAGAGGTTTGTGGATAACCAGAATTGGTATTGCTGCCAGAAACGAAGGAATATCTTATAATAAATTTATAAGAGGTTTAAAGGTTGCAGGAGTAGAAATCAACCGGAAAATGTTAGCTGAATTAGCAGTAAGAAATCATGAAGCATTTGTTAGCGTGGTGAAAGTAGCTAAAGAAAGCGTAAATTAAGTTTATTTTTATGCATATTAATATCTGTACAATATTTTGTTAAAAGTTATAATAAAGATAAGTAGGTTATAAATAACTTAATATTTAACCGGGATAAGCAATAACCGAAATTCACTTTAGAACTGCAGGCTGAAATTTTAAAAAGTAAGTTTTGCCAGCACTCCACTGTTATAAGGAGGAAAGTACGGATTTGCTTAATAAAAAGCAGGTTAAAAAGGGTGGTACCGCGGAAAAGGTTAATAATTTTCGTCCCTTTACAAGGCGAAGAAAATTATAAACCTTTTTTTATTTTATCAAGGGATATTAATGATGGGGAGGGATACTATTGGAAAATAAAATAAAAGAGATCAAAAAGGAAATTGTTTCTGAATTAAATAGGGTTAAGGATTTAAAAGATATTGAAAAATTAAGAGTAGAATACTTAGGCAGAAAAGGGGTGGTAACTCTTCTATTGAGAAAATTAGGAATGCTTTCTCCCGAGGAAAGGCCAAAAGCTGGGCAGTTATTAAACCTAACAAAAAGAGAGATTGAAGATTTACTCAAGACAAAAGAAGTAGAAATAGAAAAACTGGAGAAAGAAAAAAGATTACAGGGAGAAGGTATTGATATTACTATTCCGGGGAGAAAAATAGATAGAGGAACTGCTCATCCCATTAATTTAGTACTAAAAGAGATTGAGGAAATTTTTTTGAGTTTAGGATTTAAGATAGAAGAGGGTCCGGAAGTAGAGTTAGATTATTATAACTTTGAGGCACTTAATATTCCTAAAGACCATCCTGCCAGAGATGATCAGGATTCTTTTTACATTACCAAAGATATTCTCCTCCGTCCCCAGACTTCTCCTGTACAAATCCGTACCATGGAAAATCAGAAACCACCGGTTAGAATTATTGCTGCAGGAAAATGTTATAGACGCGATGCCACTGATAGTACTCATTCCCCCATGTTTCACCAGATAGAGGGGTTGGCAGTGGATAAAGACATCACCTTTGGTGATTTAAAAGGAATATTAACGGTTTTTGTACATAGAATGTTTGGTAAGGATAGGAAAGTAAGATTTAGGCCGGGATATTTTCCATTCGTTGAACCTGGGGCTGAAGTGGATGTATCTTGTTTATTATGTGGAGGTAAAGGATGTAAATCTTGTGGTTATGTTGGCTGGTTAGAGATTATGGGAGCAGGAGCAGTACATCCAAGAGTTTTAGAGATGGTTGGTTATGATCCGGAAGAATATTCAGGCTTTGCCTTTGGAATGGGTGCAGAAAGAATTGCTATGCTGAAATATGGCATAAATGATATCCGGTTATTTTTTGAAAATGATTTAAGATTTTTAAAACAATTCTAAATTAGTATATGGTATTTCGCATATAGTATATCGTGAAGAAAATTGAAGTAAGGAGTCAGAATCCAGTAGCCAGAAGAAAGAAAAAAAGCAATACGAAAAAAGTTTTGAATTTTGAACTATGGATTTTCGCTTTTCGCTTTGAATTTTTAGTTTTAGTGTTGTAGACGCTCAATACTTTACGCTCTTATAATCTTTACGATATACGATATACGATATACGATATACGATATACGATATACGATATACGATATACGATATACGATATACGATATACGAGACAGGGAGGAAGAGAAAAATGCAGGTTTCTTATAATTTATTAAAAGAATATATTGATATAGATATATCGGCTGAAGAACTTGCTAAAAGATTGACTATAAATGGCATAATTTTAGAGAGGATGGAAAACATATCTACTGAGATAGAAAAAGTAGTAGTGGGCAGGATAACTGCTATAGATCAATATCCTGAAAATAAAAAATTATCTGTTTGTCAGGTAGACATAAAAGAGAAAATACTTCAAATAATTTGCGGGGCAAAAAATATGGGGGTTTCTGATAAAGTGGTAATTGCTTTAGAAGGAGCAAAATTACCCCAGATAGGAATTATCAAAAGTAAGAAATTTAAAAATGTTTTATCTTCAGGGATGCTCTGCTCAGCTTCTGAACTGGGTATTGAACCGGGGGAATCACCCGGAATATTAATTTTAGAAGAAGATGCTATTTTGGGGGCAGATATAAGGAAAATAATAAAATTTGACGACACTATATTTGATTTTGAAATACATTCTAATCGTCCTGATTTAATGAGCATAATAGGAATAGCCAGAGAAGTAGCAGCAATTACCGATAATAAGCTTAAAACTCCCGAAATAAAGATAAAAGAAGAAGATGAAAGAATTGAAAAAGATATTACTGTGAAAATTGAAGCAGAAGATTTATGTCCTCGTTATACCGGAAGAGTAATAAAAAATATTACAGTGAAAGAATCGCCTTTATGGTTAAAATGGAAGTTAAGATTATTAGGGGCGAGACCAATAAATAATATAGTAGACATTACTAATTTTGTAATGATGGAGACAGGACAGCCGCTTCATGCTTTTAATCTTGATTTGATTAAAGGGAAGACTATTATAGTTCGAAGAAGCAGAACGGGGGAAACTATCTGTACTTTAGATGATGTTGAAAGACAGTTGCCCTCCAAGAGTTTGGTTATCGCTGATACAGAAGAACCTATAGCCCTTGCCGGAATAATGGGAGGAAAGCATTCTGAAATTGATCAAAATACTAAAAATGTATTTTTAGAATCAGCCTATTTTAATTCAGTAAATAATCGAAGAAGTACTGCGAAATTTGGCTTAAGAACTGAGGCTTCAAACAGGTTTGAAAAGGGGATAGATAAAGAAGTGCAAATATACGCCCTGGATCGGGCTGCTGATTTGATAAATAAGATTACTATGGGGAAAATAAGCTCGGGGAAAATCGACACAAATGAAAAATTATATCAACCTTGCAAGATAAATTTAAGGATAAAAAGAGTAAATAGAATATTGGGACAGCTTCTAGATAAAGATGAATCTAAAACAAAGAATAAAATTATTAATATTTTAGATAAATTAGAATTTAAAGTAGTAGAAGATAAGGGAGAATATATCGAAGTAATTCCTCCTTCTTTTAGAGGAGATGTGGAAAGAGAAATAGATATAATTGAAGAAATTGCTCGTATTTATGGTTACGATAAGATAAAACCTACTCTCTTTAACAATACCATTGCCCAAGAGGGAAAAAATTTCCGATTTAGGGTAATCGATCAGGCAAGGGAAACATTAATCGGTTGTGGTTTAAATGAAGTGATAACTTATAGTTTTATTTCTCCTGACATATTTGATAGAATAAGAATACCCGAAGGGCATACATTAAGGAATGCCATAAAAATTAAAAACCCTATGACCAGAGACCTTTCTTTAATGCGGACCTCTTTAATTTCAAGTTTGTTAGAAGTTATTAAATGGAATACTAATCGGCAAGCAGAGTTGGTTAAAATATTTGAAGTAGGTAAAATATACTTACCTTGCCCTGATAAACCAAATTCCTTGCCTCAAGAGAAATTAATAATAGCCGGAGCAATAAATAAGATCGGTCGGGGAGATATTTGGGAAAAATCACTTTCTTTAGATATTTTTGATATTAAAGGTATAATCGAGACAGTTTTTCAGGGCCTAAAAATGGAAAATTGGGAAGTAGTCCCCGGAAATCATCCTGCTTTTCATCCTCTACGGAATGGTAAGATTATTATGGGAGGAGAAGAAGTAGGTATTTTTGGCGAGATACATCCGGAAGTAATAAACAATTATCGTATCCCGGGGAAAGTGAATTGGTTTGAGATTGATTTTGAAAATTTGTTACCTAACCTTCCCTCAGATATCAAATATTGTGTTTTACCAAAATATCCTTCAGTTCAGAGAGATTTGGCCATGATTATAAAAGAAGAAATACTTTCTGCTGATATTATTAAAACGATAAAATCTATTGATGAAAAGTTGATTAAAAAAGTAACTTTGTTTGATATATTTAAAGGAAAGCAAATTGGTGATAGTTATAAGAGTTTAGCTTACTCTGTGGTTTTTCAAGCCGAAGACCGTACTTTAACTGATCAAGAAGTTGAAGACGTATATGCGAATATAAGAGAAAAAATAATGGTAAAATTTAATGCCAAAATCAGAGAGTGAGAGAAGTTTTTAGTTTGTGGAGAGTAAGCAGGGGAATATTATATGCCGATAAATTGGATAGATGTATCAATAATGATAATAATCTTATTAAATATGCTTATTGGGATACGTCGCGGTATTATCAGAGGAATAATAAATTTAATAGGAGTTATTACTGCTATTTTTCTGGCAATTTTTTGGTTTAAAGAAGTTGGAGAGTATATAAGTGCACATAGCCAAATAAGCCGGGAAATAGCAAACATATTAGGCTTTGCTCTAATATTTTTAGGAATATATTTAATCGCGAGAATTACTGAAATGTTTTTAAAAAAAATATTTTCCTTATTGTTTGTTTCCTGGATCGATGGTTTAGGAGGAGCTTTGTTTGGTTTAGCCAAAGGTTTTTTAATAGTAGGAATTTTATTGGTTATTATTACCTTTATTCCTTTACCAGTTTTTTTGAAAGAACAATTAGAAAGCTCGTTTTTAGCCAATAGATTTGCGGTTATGACCACCATCGTCTACGATTATTTAAAGGATTGGCTGCCTTTAAGCATTCAGTTTAATACAGAAGAATTTCTTAAAAAATTCCATCTTAATTTAATTGTTATAAAAGATACTGCGAAATATTTTTTTAGTATTTAAAAAGGTGAGATATATCTTGGACGAACATACATTATCGGTTTTAGAATTTTCAAAAATTAAAAATCAATTAAAGGAAAAAATATCCACTGCTACTGGTGAATTAATCGTAGAAAATATCACTCCCAAAATTGATTTGCAGCAAATTATTAATACTCAAAGAGAAACTACTGAAATGCGAGAAATTATTTCTTACGACGGAACCCCTCCTTTTTCCAGATTAGAAGACATTGGTAGTGAATTAAAAAGATCTGCAATGATGGGATCCATCCTTGATGCAAAAAAGGTTGTAAAAATATTAAAAGTTTTAAAAACTTCTCGCTTGATTAAAAACTTTCTATTGAAAACCAAAGAAAAATATCCTTTGATTAGAGAGAGAGCAGAAAAAATACGAACTTTTTCCGAATTAGAGAAAGAAATAATTCAATGTATCGATGAAGATGGAGTAGTTTTGGACCAAGCGAGCCCAGAGTTAAGAAAGATCAGAAGAGATATAATAAGAAAAGAACAAACCCTGAAAAATAAATTGGAAACCATTATCAGATCTTCCCGTTTTGCCGCTATTATTCAAGAACCTTTAATAACTGTAAGACAAAATAGGTACGTTATACCTGTAAAGCAAGAAAAAAAAGCAAAATTTCCCGGAATAGTTCACGATAAATCTGATAGCGGAGCTACTTTATTTATTGAGCCTTTTGTAGTGGTAGAGTTAAATAATTTACTCCGTCAATTAATCAAGGATGAAGAACAAGAGATATTAAAAATTCTACAAAGAATAACTTCCCTTATTGGAGAAAGAGCACAAGAGATCAATGATAGTGTTTTGAGTCTGGGTGAAATTGATTTTATTTATGCCAGAGCAGTACTGGCCGATAAAATGAAGGCAGTAGAACCAATATTAAACCAAGATGGTTTGATTATTCTTATCCAAGCAAGACATCCCTTATTACAAGGTCCTGTCGTTCCCATTAATATAAATTTGGGAAAAACTTTTAATATTTTAGTCATTACTGGTCCCAATACAGGAGGTAAGACAGTTACTTTGAAAACCATGGGTATTCTTACTCTTATGGCTCAATGTGGATTACACATTCCCGCTGCGGAGGGGAGCGAGGTTTCTATTTTCAAAAAGATATTCTGCGATATAGGAGACGAACAGAGTATAGAACAAAATTTAAGCACCTTTTCTTCTCATATGAAGAATATAGTTCAAATTTTAAGGGAAGCTGATTCTGAATCTCTTGTATTACTTGATGAATTAGGTGCAGGCACAGATCCTACAGAGGGAGCAGCTTTAGGTATGGCAGTTTTAGATTTCTTAAGTAAAGAGAGATGCAGGGTAATAGCAACCACTCATCATGATTCTTTAAAGACCTATGCATATTTAACCAAAGGAGTATGTAATGCCCGTGTTGAATTTGATGAAGAAACCTTAAAACCGACATTTGAGATTTCTGTCGGATTACCCGGCAAGAGTTGTGCTTTTATAATTGCCCAAAAATTAGGTTTAGCTCCGGAAGTTGTTACTCAGGCTCAGAGCTTTTTATCCCAGGAAAAAATTAAAGCAGATAATTTGATGGAAAAGATTGAAGAAGACAGAAAACTAATTGAGAAGGAAAAAAATCTGATAGAAGTAGTTAAAGAAGAGAGTATCGAAATGAGAGATAAATTAGAAAAAGAATTAAACAAAATTGAGGAGAATAAAAAGGAAATAATTCTAAAAACTTATCTGGAAGCAGAAAAGATATTAAAGGAAACCCAGAATAAGGCTGAAAAAATGATAGAGAGATTGAATAAAAAAAAGGTTTTAATTGAAGAATCCAAAGGTCCTTTGTTAGAACAAATGCAAGCAATTAGTAAAGAAATACAAGATGAGATAGTAAAGATAAAGCCGGAGAAAGGGTTAATTAAAAAACAAAATATTGAAATAGGAGATTATGTATTAGTTAAGAGTTTGAATAAGAAAGGGATAATACTTTCTATTTCTGCCAAAAGTGAAAAATGCAAGATTCAAATTGATAATGTGAAAATGCTGGTCTCGATCTTCGATATAGAAGAAGTAGATAAACTTGATAAGGCACCGGAAAAATATAGACATATTGGAAATGGTTTTAATAGAGGTTTAAGCGGAAGGGATAGCTTTTCTTTGTCTAAAATAAAAACTTTTAGAAATGAGATTTCTATTCGACAATTAACTATTGAAGAAGCACTGCCTGTGTTAGAAAAATATTTAGATGACGCTTATCTATTGGGAGTTTCACCGGTGTACATAATTCATGGAAAAGGCAAAGGTATCTTGAGAGATGAAGTAAAAAAAATGTTAGATAAGATTCCTTATATCAAATCATTTAGGACTGGAGATACAAAAGAAGGAGGGATGGGAGTTACAGTTGCCTATCTGGAGAAATAAATAAGGGCAGAAAATAGATAGAAACGAATTCCCCCAATCAGCAAACCAGATAACCAACTAACCATCTAACTAAATCCAATCGCTATACTCTATCGCGCGAGATACGATTCACGAGATATGAGATACGTATTAGGCTACTGGCTCCTGACTATTGAATACAAAAGTAATCATTTATCTTGTTCTATATATTTTTTTCTAAGCCTTTCTATTAAAGATTGAAAAGTTTCTTCCTTTTCTTCAGTTTCTGTGGGTTCTTCTTCATATTTTTTCTTTAATGTTTCAATTTCTTCATCATAAGGTTTTTGAATTTCCGGATATTCTTCTGTTTTTGGCATTTCAATTCCTTCATAATAAGGTTTTTGAATTTCCGGATATTCTTCTGTTTTTGGTATTTCAATTCCTTCATAATAGGGATTCTTAATTTCCGGATATTCTTCTGTTTTTGGTGTTTCAAAATATTTTTGATGAATCGTACAATAGGATGTAGGTTCTGAACCTTTTACAAAAGTTACTGTTAATATTTCTGGACAAGAGTCAGTGGGTA
>JBBRDV010000005.1:0-50274 GCA_038203565.1 Atribacterota bacterium | reverse complement strand
TGGTTAAACCAAGTTCCTTTTTTAAGGTAAGAATCTGTTGCTGAAGATTCTTATTAATAGGTGCTCCCTTATCCTTTCTTTCCAGCCAGGCTATATATTCTTTTTCACCGGCGGTGTAAATTCTTTCTGCTTCAGGAGTTTTTTTAGAAGCGCGAAGAGAACGAAGGATTTCTCCGGTAATTTTCTTAAATGATTCGAGATCTGTAAAGGAAGATATGTTAATGGCTATAAAAAAATGTCCCAGATTAATGGGTGCGGGTTTACCCTCCTCTACTCCCGATAACATCTTAAGATACTTCCCATTTTGCAGGGCAGCGGAAAGAATTTCCACTACAGCAGCATAACCATAACCCTTATAACCGGCCATTTCTTCTCCGATGCCTCCTAAAGGAGTAAGCGCAGCTTTTCCTGTTTTTAAGTCTTGCAAAATTTGATGAGTATCTGTTCTGGTCTTCCCATCTTCCCCGATTACCCATCCGGGTGGAATTTCTTTTTCTGCCCGGTCATAAAATTCAATTTTCCCTCGCTGAGTAATGGAGGTGGCACAATCAAGAACAAAAGGAAATTCTTCATCAGAGGGCATTCCAAAAGTTAAAGGATTAGTCCCTAACATATTTTCCACTCCAAAAGTAGGGGCAATAGAGGGACGGGCATTGGTACCGCTAATTCCAATCATCCCAGCTTCGATAGCCATTAAAACATAATAACCGGCAATCCCATAATGAGTTGAATTTCTTACTGCTACCATTCCCAATCCCATCTTTTTAGCCTTTTCAATAGCCAGAGCCATAGACTTTTTGGCAATGACCTGTCCCATTCCATTGTGGCCGTCAATAACTGCGGTAGTAGGACCATCTTTAACAATTTCCATATCTGTTTTTGGTGACTGGACCCCGGCTTTAATCCTATCATAATATATAGGTTTTAAGCGCCCAATGCCATGTGAATCTATCCCTCTTTTATCAGAAGTAATCAACACATTAGCACATATTCGGGCATCCTCTTCCGGAACTCCTATCCCTTTAAAAACATCAACCATAAAATTTTCTAAACTATCGAAATCTACCCAAACAATATCTTTAGACTTATTATACAAGATTACCTCCTCCTTAATTTTTATATTGAAGTTCCCATACGGGTTTTAAAAATCAAACCCTATTTAGCTTAATATAACAAAATTAGAAATGTTTTTCAATTATTTAATTTCATTTTTCTATCTTTTCTTTCTCTTTCTTAACTCGATACTTGATACTATATACTCGATACTGTTTTTTCGAATAAGAAATTGACATGGCAATATTTTACTGATATATTATGAATATATTATTAATATATAGGTGATATTCATGGTAAATATGGAAATTTACAATGAACTTAAAAAGCGAATAGTTTATCTGGATTACAAACCAAAACAAGTATTGAGCATTAAAGAATTAGCGAAAGAATTTGGAGTTAGCCCTATACCTATTCGAGAAGTTCTCATTCTCCTGGAAAATGAAAAATTAGTACATATCATTCCTAACAACGGCATCTATGTTACTGATGTAAGCTTTCAGGAACTGAAAGATGTCTTTGAAGTTAGACTATTTTTAATTGGACTATCAGGGAGGCTTGCCGCTGAAAGGATAACTCCGGAAGAATTAAACAAATTAAAAGAATTGCTTGAGAAGATAAAGCAAGAAAAGGAACGAAGTAAATTAATTCAATTAGATGCAGAATTCCATGATCTGGTTAACTGCTCTACTAAGAATCAAACCTTGGCTGAAACCTTAAAAAGATTACGAAATCAAATTGGCCGCCTCTGGTTCTTTGCCAAAGAAAATGATGCTTATTCACAAAAAATACCCGAAGATTTTAAAGAACTTATAAAAGCACTGGAAAACAAAGAGCAAAACAAGAGCGAACAGATCATGAAAGATCACGCTATTCACTTTATAAATCAGATAAAAATGAGTTTGTATGCTGAATAAAAAAATATTCTTTGAATTAAATTCACAATAAGGGAAAAATATGAAAAGAATTTTGATAACCGGAGCGCTGGGTCAAATTGGTTCTGAACTTATTACTTTTTTAAGAAAAAGATATGGCCAAGAAAAGGTTATTGCCTCAGATATTAAACCTATGTCTGAAGAGACAATTAACCAAGGCGGGATATTTGAACATATCGATTGTTTAGATGCCCAGGAGATTTATTCTGTAATTAAAAAATATAGAATAGATACCATATTTCATCTTGCTGCTGTTCTCTCTGCTACCGGAGAAAAGAATCCTCGATTAGCCTGGAAAGTAAACATTAATGGCCTTTATAATGTGCTGGAAATAGCCAGGGAATATAGATGCGCCGTCTTTACTCCCAGTTCAATTGCCGCCTTTGGCCCTTCCACTCCCAAAGATAACACCCCTCAAGAGACAATACAAAGACCTACAACTATCTACGGGTTAACCAAGGTAACCGGAGAGCTGCTTTGCGATTATTATTATTCAAAATATGGAGTCGATACCAGAGGAGTGCGTTTTCCGGGAATCATTTCTTATGCTACCCTTCCCGGCGGAGGAACTACCGACTATGCTGTAGAAATCTTTTACCAGGCAATAAAAAATAAAAAATATACCTGCTTCTTAGATAAAGATACTTATCTGGATATGATGTATATGCCTGATGGTCTAAAAGCTGCGATAAACTTGATGGAAGCTGACCCTTCCCGATTAAAACACAGGAATGCCTATAATGTGACCGCAGAGAGCTTTAACCCGGAGCAACTCGCTCGGGAAATCAAAAAATACATTACGGATTTTGAGATGAAATATGATGTTGACCCAATACGGCAGACAATTGCCGATTCCTGGCCTAACCGGTTAGATGATACTGCTGCCAGAGAAGATTGGGGATGGTTTCCGGATTATGATCTTAAGGCAATGACTAAAGATATGATTGAAAAACTTAAAGTTAAGCTAAGAATAGCGTAGAGCTTATAGAATACAGTGACAAGTAATGAGTTCGATTCATCGAACCCGTTTCGGGTCGAATAAATTCGACCCCTACAAAAAACTATAAACTAAAAACCAAAAACTAACGACTATTCATCTATTCACTTATACTAATATAATTGGTAGATCGGCAGATTGGCAAATTAATTAATTTGGAGGGTAAAAAAATGGGATTAGATAATTTAGAGAAAGTACTTTCCAGAACTCTAAAAGCGCTAAAAAATAAAGGAAGATTAAAAGGAAAAGAATCCATTATAACTAAAGTTAAAAAAGCTGATGGAGAAAAAGGTCCCAGATATTTTCTTAAAGGGAAAAGTGAGCAGGAATTTATCAGAATGAATTCTAACTCTTATTTAGGAATGTCCTTAAGAGAGGAAATTATTGAAGCAGAGGAAAGAGCAACCAAAGAATACGGAGTCGGACCTGGAGCGGTTCGTTTTATCAGCGGAACATTCCAATCTCATCGTGAACTGGAAAAAAGGTTAGCAAAATTTCACCAAAGAAATGATGCTATGCTGTTCAGTTCAGCTTATTCAACAGTAGTAGGAATCTTAGCCCCTCTCATAACTTCTGACACTATAGTAATAAGTGATGAGTTAAATCATAACTGCATCATTAACGCCCTTCGACTTTCCCGACCAAAAGATAAAAAAATCTATAAACATCTGGATATGAATGAGCTCGAAGATAGAATAAAAGAATCTATTGGCCAAGCAAAAAGATTAATCATTGTCACAGACGGTATCTTCAGCATGAGAGGTGATTATGCCCCCCTGGATATTATTTCCTACCTATCCAAAAAATACGACCAGGAATTCCCGGAAAATATACTTTTAGTGGTAGATGATTCTCATGGTATTGGGGCTTATGGAAAAACCGGTCGGGGAACAGAAGAATACACTCATGCAAAGGGAGTAGATGTCTTGGTGGGAACCCTGGGTAAAGCATTTGGACTAAATGGCGGATATGTAACTTCTAATCAGACGATTATCACCTATTTGAGAGAAACAGCACCGATGTATATCTATTCTAATCCCATCTCCCCTGCCGAGGCGAGTGCGGCTCTAAAATCTCTGGAAATACTTGATAGCGAAAAAGGAAAAGACATTTTAGCCCATCTTCACCAGATGACTAAAAAATTTGAAAAAGGTCTCCTTGATTTGGGATATGAAATTATTGAAAGTGACCATCCTATTGTCCCTATAATGGTGAGAGATACAAAAAAAACATCTGAGCTGGTAAGCTATCTTATTGATAAAGGAATTCTCGCCACCGGTCTTAATTATCCGGTTGTCCCTAAAGGTGACGAAGAAATAAGATTTCAAATCAATGCCGACCATACTCCTTATGATATCGAGTACGCTTTGGCTGTTCTAAAGGACTACAAACAAAAAAATTAATCTACCTCTTTGTCATTCCGCACTTGATGCGGAATCCATAAACCCCTCTTTCGAGGGAATGACACTAGAAAAATATAAAAAATATAAAATATTTACAAATTGATGTCTGAAATTTCTTTTTTTAGGGAATATAATAAGTAGAAAAGAGAAATTTGAAAAGAGAATAAATATTTTAGCAGCTAACCAAGTTGATAAAGGCAAATCAATCGAAAGGTTGAGGCGCAAAGCAATGGGTCTAAGGCACCAAAAGTGCTAAGGCAGCCAAGCTACCGACTTTTTTTCGTTTGAAAAAAGAATAAGAAATTCACCAAGTTGATAAAGGCAAACTACCCGAAAGGGTAGGGCGCAAAGCAATGGGTCTAAGGCACCAAAAGTGCTAAGGCAGCCAGGCTACCGACTTTTTTTCGTTTGAAAAAATCCCAGGCTTTGATAAAAATGCCTTCACAACTTAAATTTAAAAAATTTAAGACTCTGTAAAAAAACAGAGGGAATGGAAGGAAATAATATGAAAGCAAAAGCAATAGGCAAAATAACCATAGCACTTTTCTTAATGTTGATTGTTTCTCTTTTTCTGACATCTTGTAGTGGTGTGGTTACACCTGAACTTCAGCTTGATTTAGATGAAGCTTTAAGTAAGGTCGAGGAAACAGATTCTGTTTATCTCGATGTACCTTATGAAAAATATGCCGGATACAATTGGTGTTTACCCGCATCAGGTGCGATGGCTTTTAAATATTTCGGAAAAAATATTAGCCAATCCGAGATAGCCAGTAAAGTGATCACCAATGGCGATAGTTCGGTATTTAAATTTATTAGTTACGCCAAGAGTTTGGGATTTGAGACCAAATATCAATCCAAAACCATTGAGGAAATAAAGGTTTTATTGAAAGAAGATATCCCGATCATTGCCATACAAAATTATAGTCTTACCTTGCCCTATTCACATGCCCGGGTGATTATCGGATTTGATGATGAAACCCAGGAAATAATTACTAACGATCCGACCGCCGGAAAAGATTACAAAATATCTTATGCTGATTTTTTAGCTCTTAATTTCAATAGCAGTCCTGATAAGTGTAAAATTATCGTCCTTTCGCCGGTAGAAGTTGACACCTTAAATGCCGAGCTTATTGACAATACAGATAATTCTTAGAATAAACCAATAGTAATTATTATTTGAAAAATGAAATATATTCTAAATTCTTATTGAAAGGGAGGATAAATGATGAAAATAAAATACGATTATTGTAAAATAGCTTCTCATCAAGATAAATATGTTGTAGAGTATGGACACAATACTTACAAGGGATACGCTCTATCTTCACCGATAAAGGTAGCAGACAGAACTTTTTCCACTGAAAAAAAAGCGGTCCGCTTTGCCAAAAAAATCGTACCAGTTGAGTATATAGAAAAGTTAAAAAAATAGGATAGTTTGCGTTAGCCGGTTTGCTAGTTGGACAGTTAAACGATACTTTGGCGGTAAAAAATATCTTTACTTGTAATCTAAAAACTGAAATACCAACACCCATCAATTACTACAATATAAGAATAAAGGGTGTTTCCTACCATTTTAAAAATAGGAAACACCCTTTATTGCGAGTTAAATACAATACTAAATCAATACTTTGCAAAAATTAACAGCATTTACGGTAATTTATGGCTGCCAAACTTCTACTATAAAGCTTTCTTCATCATACAAAGGTCCACAGCTTGAATTATCAGTTACTCTTACGGTTACATTTATATCACAAAGCTTGTAACAACGATCTCCACATTGTGCGTTAGTCCAAGTAATTACTCCAGTAGAGGAGTTAATTGTCATACCATTAGGTTTAGTAGTCAAACTATAAGTTAAGGTATCCCCCGCATCAGGATCGGTAGCATTTACATCGTAAGTATATGTATGCCCCTTATTTACCTTTTGTGTTGTAGCTGGAGGAAGATTACCTATTACAGGTGCATGATTATTACATACATCTGCTTCAAAGTTAGCGGTAACCGTCTTATCAGTATCCACGACCACTGTGGTAGAAGCTGAATTAGGAGCAAGAGCAGCGGCTCCAGTGCTTACAGTCCAGTTTACAAAATGATAGCCTGCATTTGCACTAGCACTGATATTCTCTACAAAATCTTGGGCATAACCGGAATGAAGTCCTATTAATGGAACGGTTGTACCTCCCTCAGTCGGATTTACTGCCATAGTTAAGGTATAGGTAATCGGCACATCTGCTTCAAAGTTAGCGGTAACCGTCTTATTAGCATCCATGGTCACTGTGGTAGAAGCTGAATTAGGAGCAAGAGCAGCGGCTCCAGTGCTTACAGTCCAGTTTACAAAATGATAGCCTGCATTTGCACTAGCACTGATATTTTCTTCAAAATCTTTGGCATAACCAGAATAAGCTCCTATTGATGGAACGGTTGTACCTGCTCCAGCCGGACTTACTGCCATAGTTAAGGTATAGGTAATCGTTATAGGTGTAGGACCTGGACCTGGTCCTGTAGGAGTAAACCCTGCCACACATCCCAGATCAAGTTCAGGAAGGACTTTTCGTCCTATCTCTTGTGCTGCCCGACATAAATAATCCGGAACCTTATCATCTTCGAACAGATTTACACATTCTGGGGAAATTTCACAAATTCTCAATACAAGTTTTTTAAACTCTGGAAAACCATAGAAATTAGGATTACCAGCTATAACCCCATCCAACACAATATCCTCTGGACCTAGTTCAGTGTAAGTGACCAGATAATCTACCACTAATCCAAGAGCAGTAGATACACAATCGGTAATCTTGGCATCATAAGTTTCCCCTTCGACTACTTCAAGAGCTACATCCTTGACTAGAGGTCGGTCATCCGTATAATCTGGACATAAAGCAGTAATGACATAATTCTTACCTGGAGCAACATTAGTAAAGGTGTATTCACCATCTTCATTGGTAAAAACGGTAGCTTTTTCATCTTCTCCATAAGTAAGGATTACTTTAATATTATCTTGAAGACTCCAAGTATTTTCACAATAATAACACCAATACTCGGGAGCAATACAACAAGGATCAGGTACCGGCTCAGCAGAAGTAGAGCAGCAGGGTGCAGCAATAATACCAGTAATCGTTCCTGAAGTATAGCCTGGACTATCATCTGGAACGGTTCCAAAGCATCCAGTAAGTAAGATTAACAATGCGGAAATTAATATCATAGGTAAAAAAATTTTAAAACTTAATTTCATTTAAATCGCCTCCTGCGAAAAAATTTTAACTTTTTTTGGCAGTCTGGCGATCATGGCACTTTTATAAGTGCTTTAAACCCATGACTTTGCGTCCTACCCTTTTGGGTAGTTTGCCTTTTTCATTTACTTAAAAAATACTCTAAATTATGTATTTTCTCAATTTAAACGAAAAAAGCTGGCAGTCGAGTAATCTTAGTACTAATTAATTATTTTAGTACCTTAGACCCAGGACTTTGCGTCCTGACCTTTCGGTCAGTTTACCTTTCTCAACTTTTCGGGATATTTTCTATATTATTCACCTCCAGGAAATAATATCATTTCTTTCATAAATTAGGATATTAAAATCTCTTATTTATTATATTCCCTAAACCAAGCAATTTTAGACATTAATTTGTAAACTTTTTAAATAATTTTAGATAATTTTAATATATTATTTTTTGATTTTTTGATTTAACTAATTATAGATATAAAAATCGGATATTATACTAACAAAATATATTTTAAATTTCAAATAAAAACTAACATTTTTTTGTATCTTTTTTGTGATGAATTTCCAAGTTTAATTAAAACATTATCTACTAATTTTCTTTATCAGTGGTAATAACTTCAGTACTGCTGGATTTATGGTAATCTTATTTGCTAATATAGTTCAATTAGATATCCTCTTCCCATAAAATAATATATCTCGCGGCTTTATTTTAACTTTTAATTTTCCCCTCATAATTCATGGCCAGAATATCTTTTATAAAATTTTTCTTCTCTTTAGTTTTAGATTTTTTTATCTCGATTACTTCCCGATAAAGATTTAACATTCTTTCAGAAATTGTATCAATGCTATATTTTTCAGAAGTCTTTAATGCTCCCTGAGAGAGCCTTTCCCTCAATTCAGGCTCTCTGATAATTTTTTCTAAGGCGTCAGCAAATTTTTCGGTATCGTTATCGACCAACAGCCCGTCCAGTCCATCTGTCAATATATCTACTGCTCCCGGAGCTTTAACCGCCAAGACGGGAACTCCGGAAGCTAAGGCTTCTATAGTTACTATTCCAAAAGTTTCTGTTGTAGAAGCAATGGTAAATACATAAGCCACCTTGTAATAATGCTTAATTTCTTCATAACTTACTGCACCTGTAAATATTACATCTTCTTCTACTTTCAAAGTTCGAGCAAGCTGTTTTAGTTCATCCATAGCCGGGCCGTTGCCTACTATTAATAATTTTTCTTTATCAATGCTCCTCTTTTTAATTATTGCTAATGCTTTTATAATCTTATCTATGCTCTTTTCTGAAGCTACCCTACCCACAAAGAGAATTATTTTATCATCTTCTTTCAGATTGTATTTTTTTTTAATTTCTGTTCTCTTTAATTCATTATCTTCCCTGAAAGAAATCAAATGTATTGCATTAGGAATAACCTCAATTCTATTTTTAATTCCATAGCCTTCTATTAATTCTTTCATTGATGCAGACGGAGTAGTTATACAATCAGTTTTATGGGCTAAATTAGAAATGATCATCTTAATTGCTTTCTGGGTTACTCTTTCTGGTATAGGGGAAGCATAATAAGCATATTGCTCATATTGGGTGTGAAGAGTTAATATTTTGGGAATACCTAATTTTTTGCCATACATTATAGCTGCAGAGCTAAGCAAAAAGGGATGATGAATATGAACGATATCAGGATTAAATTCGGTTATAACCTTTTTCACTTTAAAGGACAAAGGTAGGGAGAGAGGATATTTCACTTCACTGGTTATGTTTATTGACCTGTATCTGAATACATTTTTTTCTTGATCAACATAATCTTCTACCCTGGGAGCAAAGATATAAACCTCATGCCCCTTTCTTTCGTAAGCTTCTTTCAATGAAGAAATACTGGTTACAACTCCATTTACCAGCGGCTTGTAGCAATTGGTAAAAAAAGCGATTCTCATTTTGTTTTCTCCGTAATCTAAATAAAATATTATAAAGTAATTGACCGATTCTCCAATTTACCAATTTACCAATTAAATTAGTAGTTAGTAAATAGCTTATTTCGGGCAGACACAAGGTCTGCCCCTACTTGTACCTTATGGCCTTATCTTTCTTCTTCTTCTTTCTCTTTTTTCTTCACGATATACGATATACTGTTTTATTTTAATTGTTTTTCCGCCTGCTTTAACCAATACTCTGCTTTTGCATTTCCCGGTTCTAAACGCAAAACTTCTTTCCAATTGCTCACAGCTTGCTGGTAATTACCCCGCTCGTAATAAATTCTACCCAGCCAATAATATGCCAAAGAAAAACTAGGGTTGGCCTTGACTGCTTGACGGTATTGGTATATTGCTTCTTCAAACAACCTTTGTTCGTAAAGATTATATCCTGCTTCATAATGAGAATAGGCTTCTTTTCCGTATTTTATGGAATTTTCTGCTTTAGTATAAAAATATTGTGCCCGGGGGGAAAGGGGGTCAACCTCTAACACCTTTTGCCAGGAAGAAAGAGAGTCATTCAATCTGCCTTTTTCGTAAGATACTCTCGCTAACCAATGGTAGGCTTCAGTCATTTCTGGGTTAACCTCAACTGCTTTTTGTAAATACAGAATACAGCCATCATAATCTTCTTTTTGATAAGCCGCATATCCCAACCGATAATAGGCAAAAGATAATTTCTGTTTAGCTTCCGGAGAAATTACTTCTTTTTTTTGAATAAGTTCAATATATCTCTCCCACTCTCTCGCCTCTCGATAATACCAATTAGTATATTGATAAATCTGGGCAAGCTGATAATGAGCTTCTATAAAATCAGGATCTGCCTCAACAGCTTTTTCACCATAATCAATCGCTTCAACCCACAGTTCTCTACTGGGGTAATTAGCCCCCTGGTATGTGTTAATTGCCTCTTCCATCTTGTTTATAGCCATCTCCAAGTAATCAGATGCTTCTTGAGAAAGAGTTTCCCAGGCTGTTCCCCCCTGACCAGCTGCAAAACCAAAGCTAAATACTGATAACAATCCACAAAACACTAAACTTAACATCAAAAACATTTTTAAATATCTCTTTTTCATCTTTAATCCCTCCTTTTAATCTTTATTCTAAATTCTAAATTCTAATTGTACTTAATTATAGCATAATTCTACATTTTATATAAATATTCTTCTATATTCGTATCGAGTATATCGAATTGCGTTTGGTAAAGAAACAACTTTTAGACTCAAGAATTAAATTGGTATATAGTAAAGTATATAATTATAATATATGATTTATTGCAAAGAGTAAAGGAAGTATTGGTTTATTCTTGCGAAGAACAACGGATGAAACCTGAAAGAGGGAGCTTTTAATGCAAATCAGACTCTGGTAAAAAGGTCAGGGAAGGTTTATGAAGGGGGGAAATCGATAATATTTTATTTTCCTGATTATTTTCCTGCATAATTTATGGATTGTTGACTATCTAATCCTATGTTTAAATCTAATTCTTTTCTATTTTCTAAATCATTAAGCAGCTTATTCTTTGCTTCGTTAAATTTAGCACTATACTGGGGATCAACTGAAAAAGCAGCGGGAAGCTTAAGTTTCAAGAAATCCACCTTTTTTCCATTTTCACTAATTGAAAAATCTAAATGTGGACCTGTAGACAAACCAGTAGATCCTACGTAGCCTATTATATCACCCTGTTTTACCTTCTGGCCATTTTTTAACCCTTTGGCAAAACGAGAAAGGTGACCATAAGCAGTTACATAATTATTGGGATGGCGAATTTTGATGTAGTTTCCATAACCACTTTCCCAACCAGCATAAATTACCGTCCCATCTCCGATAGTGGAAATCGGGGTCCCGCTTGGAGCAGCATAATCGATAGCCAGATGAGGACGCCAAATTCTTAAGATTGGGTGTAAACGG
Organism: Atribacterota bacterium; assembly: GCA_038203565.1. GTDB lineage: Bacteria > Atribacterota > Phoenicimicrobiia > Phoenicimicrobiales > Phoenicimicrobiaceae > Sediminicultor. The sequence goes on along the minus strand of JBBRDV010000005.1, from coordinate 38,782 downwards.
TCATTAGAAAAATAAGAACTGATATATTTATAATTTAAGGGAGCCCGCAAGAAAGCCTTCCTTAACGATTTTCCTTCTTCGGTATAATAATCTATATGCCCAGAGGGGTCTTCAAAAAGAATGGCAGTATGTCTACTCAGAAGTTCCCCTTCATATTCGGCAGCAAGTATCTTTACCCAACGATAAAAATCTCCTCTATACTCTTTTTCTGCCAAAATATTAAAAGTATCTCCCTCCCGGCATTCGGTAAGAAAGTCGATCTGCCAGGCAAATATCTCTGCTAATTGCAGGGCTAATTGAGGTGAATTTGCACATTCTAACATAGATTCATAAAGAGAATATTTAATCTTCCCTTCAAACTGAACAACTTCTGTGGATACTTCTTCTTTGGTTACCTTTAAATCTTCTAAATCAGAGTTAGGAATGTCTATACAGTAAACATCAATAGGGTTGGGTTTATAAATGAATTCTGTTATCTTTCCTTCCGGACTATATTTCAAAGAATATTCACTGCCAACCGGAAGATAGTTAAAATCTACTACTGGTTTAACTTTTTCTTGTAAACTGAGTATCTCAGCTGCAGAAACACCTTCTTTAATTAAAGATTCATAAATGGTATCTCCAGCCTGCAAATTACCGTTAATGGTAATTATTTCTTCTTCAACTATCTCAGGAACCTTTTCCACCTCCTCTTCTGCTGATTTCAAAATTTCTTCTGAAGTAGTAAGAGAATCACTGTTTTGTTTTGAAGAAAATAAAGGAAGAATCTTAAAATAAATTGTTCCCGTAAATAGCAACAGGACAAATAGTCCACTAATAATTATTTTTATTTTTTTTGCTCTTCTTTTTTTGTGGGAATAAGTATGGTAATAAGAATGATAGTAATATTTTTTATTTGGCAAGATTTCCAATATCCTCTTACAATAAAATTTATCATACTTAAGCAATGATAGAATTAAATTAGCCGTTAGTATATCGTATCGCGTTAAAGAAATTAGGATTCAGATGTAGGGGTATAAATTATTGTGCCCATGTCTATTATTATACATTATATATGAAATAAGTATATACTTATTGAATACTTTTTAATTCACTTACATAACAATCATATATTCTATTATCAAAATACCTATCTGTCATAGAAGCAATATAGTCTACCACCACCTGCTCAGGTAAATTGCTATTTACATAATTTGATCCCTTGTTTTTACCCCTATTAAAAATCCATTCTTTAAAAATTAGAGAATCCTCATCACCTCTGTTAACATCATTAAGAAATTTGTCAAACAAGTATTTAAATGAAGCTCTCAATTTCGTCTTTTTTGCTTTGAGTTTGGGATTTTTATATATCTTTTCCGCATTAAATTGCTTCAATTCAAAAACTTTCTCAGAAATATCAGATGAATAAATTATCTCATCGCGATTATAAGAATTAATTATAATATCAGTTACCAAGGAATTTATAATGTCTGTATTGCTTTCTCCTAATTTTCTCTTAATCCCTTCTGGCAATTCACCCTTTTTTAAAATACCTATTCGTATCGCATCCTCGAAATCTTGTCCTACATAGGAGGTAGCATCTGACATCCGAACTACACACCCTTCTAAAGTTGCTGGCACTATCTGCATCTCTCCCCCCAGAGATTTTTTCTGGCAATAATCTATTAAATCAGCTTCGGTTTTATCTCTGTCCGGTTTTAGATATTTCTCGTTAACCTCGCCATCATGAGAGAGAATTCCATCTCTTACTTGAAAGGTCAAGTTCATCCCTTTGCAAGCATCGGCAAGTTTATCGACTATTCTAAGACTATGGATATTATGAAAAAATATGCCAATATTCTTCTCCTGGCAAATCTCTTGAAGAATCTCCTCTCCATCATGTCCAAAGGGAGCATGTCCTAAATCATGACCAAGGGCAATGGCCTCAATAAGATCAAGATTTAACTTTAAAGCCTTCCCTATGGTTCGAGCTATCTGAGAAACCTGTAAAGTATGAATACTCCGATTAGACAACTGTTCATCAAAACCTACGGCAAAATATATAACCTGAGTCTTCCCTATGTATCTGCGAAATGAACCACTGTATAATATATGATCCCGGTCTCTCGAATACGGGCCCCTAAAGGGATGAGATGTCTCGCGCTCTCTTCTGGCTTCACAATTTTTCGCAGCATAGGGAGAAAGGCATTTATCTTCAATATCAAGGATTTCTTTTTTAAAGCTCTCTTCATTCATAATACTTCCTTTAGAATAAGAAAATATAATAGAAAGAAATACTCAGGTTTAATCTTATAGACAGGCGAGACGCCTGTCCTACGGGCAGAAACAAGGTCTGCCCCTACGACTATTTGACAAATTCACTAACGACTAATTAATTCTATCCCTTCACTGACCCGGCCAAAATACCTTTTACGAAATAGCGTTGTAATCCTAAAAAGAGAACTAAAGGAAGGGCCATAGAGACAAAGGCAGCAGCTGTAAGCAGTTCCCAATCCTGACCATAAGAACCAACCAATGCACTTATTCTTACAGTAAGCGGAGCCACATCTGGTGTCCCTCCTAAATAGACCAAGGCTATTAAAAGATCATTCCATACCCACAAGAACTGAAAGATAGTAACGGATGCAAGAGCTGGTAAAGATAGCGGTATTACCATCTTGGTGAATATCTGAAAAGGAGTAGCACCATCTATGGAAGAAGAATCAAACAATTCGCTCGGCAATCCGGAGATAAAATTATACAACAAATATATGATAAGAGGGAGTCCATAACCAGTATGAGCAAACCATATTCCCGGAAAAGTACCGGCTATTCCTAATCTATTAAAAATTCGCAGGACCGGTATCAAAGTCATTTGAAGAGGAACTACTAACAAACCAACTAAAATTATAAATAAAAGTCTCCTCCCGGGAAATTCCATCCAGGCAAAGGCGTAAGCAGCAAAGGCAGCAATTAATATCGGCAGAATAGTAGCAGGGATAGTAATGAATAAAGTATTTAAGAAAGCCCTTCCTATACCAATCTTCAGAATGACTTCCTGGTAATTTTCCAGAGTGTAGCGGGTAAAATTAAAGGGGTGCTCAAAAACAGTCCACCAGCCTGATGCCGCTACATCGGCAGAAGATCGAAAAGAAGTTATCAATAAGCCGACACTGGGAAGTATCCATATTAAAGCAATAGTAATTATTACTAAATGAAGCGGCCCATGCGAAAACATCGAAACTAACTTTTTTATCATCTTATGGCCTCCTGTTCCCTGAACCTCTGAATATTGATAATTATCATAGGGATAATCAGCATTAATAATATAACTGCAATGGCACTCGCCCGGCCATAATTTCTAAAAATAAACATCTCTTTATACATTCGGTTGGCGACAACCTCGGTATTAAAATTTCCATTGGTCATTACATAGACAATATCAAATACTTTAAGAACATTAATAGTCATCGTAGTAGCGACTACTGCAAGGGTAGGTTGCATCAAAGGTAAAATAATTTTCCAGAATATTTTAAATTCAGTGGCGCCATCTACCCGAGCTGCCTCTAATAGTTCGCGGGGGATACCTTTATAACTTGCGGATAATATTACCATACAGAATCCAGTCCATATCCATACCCCTACCATAATTAGACAAAAATTATTCAGCCAAGGCCTAATAATCAACCAGGGTATGGGTTCCGAATTAAAAAATGTACGAATCGCATTAAGAATACCAGTTTGAGCAGCTGAAACCGGCCGATAAGCGTAAACAAATTTCCAAATGACTCCCGCACCCACGAAGGAAATAGCCATGGGCATAAATATCATTGATTTAACCATCGATTCATATTTAACCCGATCTGCCAATACTGCTATAAGTAGCCCTAAAGATAGTGTTAGAGGCACAAATAGTATGACCCATAGAGCATTATTTCGAAAAGAATTAAGCATAATCTCATTGGTAAAACAATAGAGATAGTTTTTAATACCTATAAATATCTCGGAATTATAATCAAAAAAAGAAATATATATTGTGTTAATTGAAGGATATACTAAAAAAAAGAATAGGAGAAATGCTGCCGGGGATATATATAACCATGGGGTAATTTTTTTTGTATGTATCACAAACTTCAATCCTTTCTTAATATGAATATAAAGGATATTTTAAATAACTATCAGATTTTATCATTTTAAGGAGCAAGGGAAGCAATCTCAACCCAAGATTACCACGGGGAGCACTCAATATTACATGCGTGCTCCCCTTTCAATGACAGATCTAATCCTCTGCTATTTCCGATAAGCATCCAAAGCACTGGTCTCAATAGTGTTTAATACTTTCATTAATGGGATACCGCTTACATAATCTAATATTCCCGTCCAGAAAGAACCTGCTCCAACTGCTGACGGCATTAAATCAGAGCCATCAAAACGAAAGGTTGAGGCTTCACTTAAGATTTTGGCAGCTTTACGGGTCAAATCATCAGGATAAGCAGCAGGATTTACCCGTTTGTTAGCGGAAAGCTTTCCTAATTCCGCAACCCATATTTCCTGAGCTTTCGGGGAAACAATATATTCCATAAAGGATCTTGCCTCAGGAGTATCCTTAAACATGGCAAACAAATCTGCCGATCCTAAAGCAGGAGTCCCATATTGAGGGTCAATGGGCGGGAAGGGGAAGAAATCAAAATCTTCTCCTGGAACCAAATTGGGGAAATGGTCAAGTATAAAGCTTTTGATAAAGGTTGCCTGTCTGTGCATATAAGCATTTGGCGGAGTAGTAAATAGAGCGTCTGGCGAGTCACCAAAATTAATAGTAAGCACTGCATTGGGTCCGCCATAGACATACTTCTCGTTTAAGGCAATCTGACCAAATAACTCAAAAGCTCTTTGTACTCTTTCATCAACCCAGGATATTCCATGGCTAACCCACAAATCATAAACCTCCGGTTCTACGGTACGAAGCATAATATCTTCAACCCAGTCTGTTCCAGCCCATCCACTGGCAGCACCACTTTCAAATCCAATAGCCCAGGGAGTCTTACCATCTGCAACTATTTTATCGGAAAGAGCGATCATCTCTTCCCAGGTAGTCGGTACTGTATAACCTGCAGCAGCAAATGCTTTAGGACTATACCAGACTAAACTTTTTAGGTCAGCAGAAATAAATACTCCGTTTAATTTTCCTTTATAAGTTCCCAGATCTAACCAGGTTGGTGAATAATCACTTCGTAGTACATCCATATCCATAAAAGTGCTTAAATCTACTAATTTTCCAGCTTTGGCAAATTCTATCATCTGCCCCGGATTCGGTAGAATTGACACATCGGGTGGATTGCCAGCTTCTACCTGGGTAGTTAGAATAGCGGAAAGGTCTCGAGTTCCAGTGAATTCAACTTTGATGCCAGTTTCAGCTTCAAACGGAACTATCATTTTGTTAAAAGCTTCCGCTTCTGCACCAGTCCAAACACCGAGAATAGTTACGGTATTAGAGGCTGCAAATACACTTGAAGTAAGTATTCCAATTAATAACATTGCCAATAAGGTAAAACTAATTTTCTTTAACATTTTCTTTTTATTACCTCCTTTATTTTTTAAAAATACATTCTTCTCAATCTTTTATTTCTAATGCACAACACCTCCTTTTGAATTAGTCGTTAGTGAATAGTCGTTAGTATTAAATTCAGGTTGACAGTTGATAATTTTAGATTCTAAGCCATCAGTCAGTAATTTATTATATACTTTGTCTTTATGAGCTCTGATTTATCAAAGCGGGGCAAGTATCTTATATTGTTATACTACATCTCTTACAAAAAACCCTCTTTTTTTTAAAAATTTTTTCAATTTTTTCTCTTGACATATATTGGCGTTATCAATATGATTTTAACAGTTACAACAATAATTGATAAATATAAAAATATGTGGGATATCTTATGAAACAAAATAATTTTAAAGCCATCCTTTTTCGGATGGATTGGGAAAAAGAAAATGTATTGCGCGATAAGCAAATAATTGAATTTATTAAAAAATTAGGTAGACCGGATTTGAAAATTGAGTTGCTATTACCTGAAAAAATACCTGTATCCACTACTTCAGAAATAAACCCCTTTATTCAAGCTGTACATAAAATTGGGGTTTCCCCTGTAGAAACCATGGTCTTGTTTAGAGACCCAAAAGATATAGAGTCGGCTCGAGATAGTGGTTTTGCCCTTATTGTAGGGTGGGAAACAACAAAAAAAGGAGAAGAAGGGGAACATTTCTTTAAAAAAGGTGCTGATATTGTCATTCAGAGATTAAGTGATTTAAGTGCAAAATGGATTGATCAGTGGTTTAATCGCTGCCCTCCTCATCTTCTCGAATCAGTAAAAATCTTTTCTGGTGAAAATGAAAAGATCTTTTTACACCCCCGGTATCTTTATTCCGCTTCTAAAATAATGGAAGGAAAAGAAAAAGCCGTCTTCTTTTTCGATTATGATGGTACCCTAACCCCTATTGTCGAGCAGCCTGATCTGGCCAAAATATCTCCAGAAATGAAAGAAATTATCCGGCAGCTATCTCTAAAATATAAATTAGCCATTGTAAGCGGAAGGGGAAGAAGAAATTTACAAACCTTAGTGGACATCCCGGGAATTTTTTATGCCGGGGATCATGGTTTGGATATTATTGGACCAGATATTTCTATGATACATCCTAAAGTAAAAAAATTCTTACCGCTTATTCAAAATATCTCCAAAAGTTTAGATAAATCATTATCTCATATTCCCGGAGTAATTGTAGAAAAGAAAAAGATGAGCGTAGCCATTCATTATAGGCAGGTATCAAAAGAAGATTTGCCCGGGCTAAAGTTACCATTAAAGAAGATTCTAAAAGAAAATAGAGAAAATATCCGTTTATTGACAGGGAAAAAAGTTGTTGAATTTTTACCTAATATCGAATGGAACAAAGGTAAAGCGGTGTTATGGATATTGAATACTCTGGGACTTGATTGGTCTGAGCACAAGATTTTTTATCTAGGAGATGACACCACTGATGAAGATGCCTTTCGCATTCTTCGAACCCGGGGAACCAGTATCCTTATTGCGGAAAAAGCCGAAAAATCTGCTGCTGATTTTCGATTATCTTCACCTGAAGAGGTTAAATGTTGGTTGAAATATTTTCTAAACTGATTTTTATTATTAAATCAGTCTTTTAACTTAATTACTAGTTAGTTCTTGTAAAAGTGCCCTTACTTCAATGGAAGAGTCAATATTATATTTAGACTGGGATGACCCTATGCCCACCTTAATAGAATAAGCAGAATCAGGTAAAATGACAAAGGTATCTTCATCTGACAAGTCATCACCTATCGCCAGGATAAAATCCCATTCTTTTTGGGAAATCCAGTAATAAGCACTTAAGCCTTTATTAATTCCCCTGGGTTTAATTTCGATTACTTTTTCTCTATGAAGTACCTCCAGATTCAAGTTAGACGTAAGGTGCAAAAGAGAGGATTTTAACTCGAGAGCTCTTAGCCGACCAAAAGCAAGGTCAGTTTTAGTATAATACCAGACCAAGGAATACTCTTTTTCTTGGATAAATGAACCGGGGGTTCTGCTAACATAAAGTTCTAACAGGGGTCTAATTTGATCTTTCCATTCCTTTCTTAGAGGTTTTACTGTTTCCCATTGCCCAATCCTCTTCCTCAACCAGGCGCCATTTTCGGCAACCAATCCAATATTTATATCTGCAAACCATTTTTCTAAAGTATCTTTTTTTCGGCGGCTGACTATTACCACTTGATTTTTCTTATCCTGGATTAATTGTTGAATCACATTTAAGATTTTTTTACTGGGTTTAATCTTCTTAAATTCATAAGTAGCGGGAATCAATGTTCCATCATAATTTAAAAGAAATAAGCGGTTTTTGCTTTTTTGATAATCTTCTATAATCTCTAAACGTTTTTTTGGTGATAAATCTTTTGCAGAAAATTCTGCCTGCATGCTTTTTACCTTTAAAAGGCTTTCTTTAAAGTCATCTGCCCACTTTTTCACATCATAATTTTTCAGTCGCTTTTGCATAATCTGGTTTCTTTTTTTCTGTATTTTATCAGACATATTCAGAGCATATTTTATAGACCAGGATATCTGTTCTCTATTATTCGGGTTAACAATTAAGGCCTCGCCTAACTCATTAACAGCACCGGCCATTTCACTAAGGATTAATACCCCTTTACTATTGTTTTTAGTAGCAATAAATTCTTTAGCGACTAAATTCATTCCATCTTTTAAGGGAGTTATTAAAGCAACATCAGCAACATAATAAAGAGCAGTCAGCTCATAAAAAGGGATGGATTGGAAAAGATACCGGATGGGTGACCAGCCAATTGTAGCGTATTTACCATTTATTTCCCCAACTAGCTCATCTACTTGTTGTTTTAACTGCTGATACTGTTTTACATGAGTACGTGAGGGTACAACTATCATAATTAAAATTACTTTTTCCAGATATTCTGGATTCTTCTGCAAGAAAAATTCAAAGGCTTCCAAACGTTTGATAATTCCTTTGGTATAATCCATTCGATCAATAGAAAGAATAATTTTCTTTTCCCCAATCTGATCTCGTATTTTTTTGATCTCTTTTTTTGTATCAGGGTTTAGGATGGAGGAAGAAAATCGCTCATAATCAATTCCCATGGGAAATGTATCCACTTTCAATATACGGTTCTGATAGTTGATATAACCCAGGTTATTTTCATGGCCAAAAAGGCGCAACACTGAGTCTAAAAAATTTCGTACATAATCATAAGTATGAAAACCAATAAGATCAGCACCTAAAATACCTTCAAGTATCTTCTCACGCCAGGGGAGCAGTCGATATATTTCCTGAGGTGGAAAAGGAATATGCAGAAAAAAACCAATGGTTAAATCGGGCCGCCTTTGTCTTAACATTTTAGGAAGTAGCATTAACTGATAATCATGTACCCAGATTAAATCATCTGGTCGGGCGATATTCAGAATGGTCTGACAGAAAATTCTGTTGACTCGATTGTATTCATCCCACAGAGAATTTTGGTAGACTGTATATTGAGTAAAAGAATGAAATAAGGGCCAGATAGTTTTATTACAAAAACCATTATAGTAATCTTGTATCTGTGATTGAGATAGAAAGACCGGGTGGTTATTTAATTTTTCAAGCTTAGTGATAATTTCTTGTATGCCTTTTTCGCCAATCTTATCTTTAACTAGACCCGGCCAGCCAATCCACTGACAATCATAATTTTGATGAAAAGAAGACATACCAGTTGCTAATCCTCCAGCGCTGGGAAGGAAATTAATCTTATCTTTGTTTTTACTGGCAGTTACCGGAAGCCGGTTAGAAACAATTAGTATTCTAGCCATCTTCATGTTCACCCCTTTATCGCAAAAAGATCCCCTTGCTGTTTTTCATCGATGGAAACATTTTTCTATACACTATTAGGTCTTTTTTAATTATACCACATGCATCTGCAATTTACTACAAATAAGCATCTAATACGTATTGCAGAACCATGCGCTGAGTATTAAAAAAGGAAGCATTTATAGCAATACAATGACGCATGATATTAATCCATTTTCCTCTATTCTGGTAATATATTGGAATGACTGTATTTTGCAATTTGTCATATAAAGAATCTGCATCTTCCTGATCACTACTTTCGATATCGGGTGCTGACCCAATGGACCACCCGGTAAATCCTTCAATACAACCTTCAATCCACCATCCATCTAAAATGCTCAAACTGGGTATGCCATTATGAGCTGCTTTCATTCCTGAAGTACCCGATGCCTCTTGGGGTTTCTTGGGGGTATTAAGCCATAGATCCACCCCTGAAACCATTCGCTTGGCTAAATTTATATTGTAATTTTCCAGATAAACCACCTCAATTTGCCCTCGAAGTTGCTGGGAGATCTGAACAATCTTTCGAATTAATTCCTTCCCCGACCAATCTTTAGGATGGGCTTTACCAGAGAAGACCAGCTGGATTTTTCCATACTTTCTGGAAATATCTACCAGCCTATTGATATCATAAAAGATTAAATCTGCCCGTTTATAAGCTGTCGCTCTCCTGGCAAAACCAATAGTCAAAACTTCTGGATCTAATTGGACCCCTGTTTCTTGAAAAATACTATCAACCAGTATTTTTTTCGCTTCCTGATGAGTTTTCCATACCTCCTCATCCGGTATACTCAAGGCATAACGCAAACTAAAAGAATCGCTTCTCCATCCTGGAATATAGCGATCATAGAGTTTCTGAAAATGAGGACCTACCCAGGTTGCCGAATGAACCCCATTGGTAATTGCCTCAATATGGTATCCGGGAAACATCTCCTGGGAAACTTCCCCGTGTTTTTTAGCTACACCATTTACATAATGACTCAGGTTAAGGGCAAGCGCTGTCATATTCAAGCGTTCTTTTCCACCGAGTTCTTTTAATAAGGAATCAGGGACAAATCTTCCTAAAACTTTTCCCACCAATTCATAAGAAAATTGGTCCATACCGGCCGATACCGGGGTATGAGTAGTAAAGATGCATAATTTTTTGACCTTTTCGATAGCCCGGTTACTCCACCCTTCCTCCTGATGGTTATAATGGTTGAGCAGTTCCAAAGTCAGTAAACTGGAATGTCCTTCATTCATATGATATTTATTTATATGGTTAAATCCCAGCTCTCTAAGCATCTTGACTCCTCCAATCCCTAAGATAATTTCCTGGGCAAGCCGATATCTTTCATCCCCCCCATATAAAGAATAGGAAAGACTACGATCATAAGGGCTATTTTCGGCTAAATCTGTATCTAAAAAAAAGACGGGAATATTATAATTATCCAGGCCCTCTATATAAATAAGCCAGGCTTGAACCTCTACCTTTCTCCCCTCAATTTCGATTTCAATCTTAGGAGGTAATAATTGCATATAATCTTGAGGGTTCCATTCTTCAGGTAATTCCTGCTGAATCCCATCCTTTCCGACTCTTTGATACAGATAACCCTTTTTATAAAGAAGAGTTATCCCCACCATAGGTACCCTTAAGTCTGCAGCAGAGCGAATCATATCACCGGCTAAAATTCCCAATCCGCCACTGTAAGTGGGAATTTTGGCGTCAACACATATCTCCATGGAAAAATAGGCAATTTTTTTATCCTTTTTCATAACTTCAAACGGTGAAAAAACGTATCCTTTCTTAGCTTCCATAAGTACTCCTTTCAAATAAAAAATTAATAATTTTGCCGTTCTTTAGCGCTGAAAAATAAAAAAACAATTAGTTCCCTTGATATGTGGCGTGTAAAATGGTATCATACAAAGAGAAGATTTGCAAATTCATCATGAAAATTAGATGGATTAAAAAAAATAGGAGGTTAGAAAAGAAATGGTAAAAAAATACAAGAATATCGATATCGGCCAAGAGGCTTCATCAACACAGCATTATTTTTATTTAAACAATGGTAAAAAACTAAAAAATATCGCTGAATTAATGGAAAGTTTAAAAGATATGGACCAGGATTTATTTTCCTTTCATGTAAATGAGCAGCATAATGATTTTGCCAGCTGGATTCGCGATGTATTCGGAGAAAAAGAGCTGGCTCGCAGAATAGGCCAGGCCCGTTATCCGAATAGTATGTTAAAATCAATGGAAAAATATATCCAAAATTAAAATAGAAAGGACTCTTCTTATTCATTACCTTGATAAAAATGGAAAAACCCGGGTGGTCATTGAGCATGTCCAGCCTGAAATCGATGGTGGTTATTTCCCCATCAATAGAATTATCGGAGAAAAAGTAAAGGTCACAGCGGATATCTTTGCCGACGGTCATGACCAGATCAGAGCCGTCCTTCTGTTTCGAAAACAAGGGAAAGAAAAATGGCAATTTTCTCCGATGAATTTCCTGGGAAATGACCGGTGGTCTGGAGAATTCACAGTCGAAGAAATCGGAATATACGAGTACACTATCGAAGCGTGGATCGATCATTTAATGACCTGGCTGAAAGATATCCAAAAAAAATTTCAAGCACAGGAAAAAATCAAAGTTGATATTTTAAGCGTTATTCCTCTCCTGGAAAGATTAATCCAGCAAATAACCCTAAAGGAAGGAAAATATCTTGCCCAACTAATTGTCAGATTAAAGGAAGAAGATCGCCCCGAAAAATTAATGGCCGTTCTCCAAGATAAACTACTGACAGTTATTATCGAAGAAAATCCTTTAAAAAATCAGAAAACCCGCTATCCCCAGGAATTAAAGGTGATAGTCGATCGAAAAAAAGCTTTATTCAGCGCCTGGTATGAGCTGTTTCCCCGTTCCTGTTCACCAGAAATAAACCAGCATGGCACTTTTTTGGATTGTGAAAAGATCCTGCCTGAAATTGCTAATATGGGTTTTGACATTCTGTATTTCCCCCCTATTCATCCCATTGGAAAGACCCGCCGCAAGGGGAATAATAATGCCATAACTACCCAAAAGGGAGACCCGGGGAGTCCCTGGGCAATCGGGGATGAAACAGGCGGCCATATGGCTATTCATCCCCAACTGGGAAACCTAAATGATTTACATCGATTGATCAAAAAAGCAAAAGAATATGGCATTGAAATAGCCCTGGATCTGGCTTTTCAATGTTCCCAGGATCATCCTTATATTAAAACCCATTCAGAATGGTTTAGATGGCGGGCTGACGGAACCATCCAGTATGCCGAAAATCCGCCGAAAAAATATGAGGATATCGTTCCTTTTGATTTTGAAACAGATCACTGGCAAGAATTATGGCAAGAGCTCAAGAAAATTACCCTTTACTGGATAGAACAAGGGATTAAAATCTTTCGCGTCGATAATCCTCATACCAAACCCTTTTTATTCTGGGAATGGCTGATTGGTCAGGTAAAAGCACAATATCCGGAGATCATCTTTCTGGCAGAAGCTTTTACCCGGCCTAAAGTGATGTATCATCTGGCTAAAATCGGTTTTACCCAATCCTATACCTATTTCACCTGGAGAAATACCAAACATGAATTAATGGAATACCTGAATGAACTGATCAATACCAGGGTAAAAGAATATTTTCAGCCCAATTTTTGGCCCAATACCCCGGATATTCTGCCGGAATATCTGCAATTAGGAGGCCGGCCATCTTTCTTTATTCGCTTAATCTTAGCCGCAACTTTATCCTCCAACTATGGAATTTACGCACCGCCCTATGAACGATTCATTAGCCAGGCGGTTTCCGAAAAAGAAGAATATCTAAATTCGGAGAAATATGAAATAAAACAATGGAAAAATGAAGATATCCAGGAGAGTACCCGGGATTTTATTACCCGAATCAATCAAATCAGACGGGAAAATCCTGCCTTACAGATGACCAATAATCTTAAGTTTTATCATATTGATAATGATAACCTGCTTTATTTCGGTAAGTTCACGGCAGACCTTTCCAATATTATTTTAATCGTTATTAATCTAGATCCCAATTATACCCAGTCCGGATGGGCTCAGATCCCGCTGGCTGAAATCGGCATTGATCCGAATCAACCCTTCCTGGCCCAGGACCTGTTGGGAGGCGATCAATATATCTGGCAGGGTGAATACAATTACGTGGAATTAAATCCGAATATCCTCCCTGCTCATATCCTTAAAATTAAAAAAAAACTTAAGAAAGAAACTGACTTTGATTATTTCATCTAAGGAGGGAGCCTCATGACTACCCAAGAAACTTATCTGGAAACCCCCTTATGGTACAAAGATGCCATTATCTATGAACTTCACGTCAAAACATTTTATGACAAAAACGAAGACGGAATCGGCGATTTTCAGGGATTAACTGAAAAATTAGATTACCTGGACAGTCTGGGAATTAACACCATCTGGTTGCTTCCTTTTTTCCCATCACCTTTAAAGGATGATGGATATGATATTGCTGATCATTTCAATATTCACCCCAATTATGGTAACCTGGGCCATTTCAAGCGTTTTTTAAAGGAAGCACATCGACGGGAAATGAAAGTGATTATAGAATTGGTCTTAAACCATACCTCTGATCAGCATATCTGGTTTCAAAGGGCAAGAAAGGAAGGCCCTAATTCCAAATGGGGAAAGTTTTATGTCTGGAGTGAAACCCCGGATAAATATCAAGAGGCGCGAATTATTTTTAAAGATTTTGAATCATCCAACTGGACCAGAGACCCGATATCTGGCTATTATTACTGGCATCGTTTCTACTCTCATCAGCCCGATTTAAATTATGATAATCCGGAGGTCCAGGAGGCCACGTTGGAAGTGATTGATTTCTGGATGAAAATGGGAGTTGACGGAATGCGACTGGATGCAGTTCCCTATTTATTTGAAAGAGAAGGAACTAATTGTGAAAATCTGCCGGAGTCATTGGAATTCTTAAAAAAAATACGTTCCCATATGGATAAGCATTACCAAAACAGTATGATACTGGCAGAAGCAAATCAATGGCCGGAAGATGCCATCCAATATTTCGGTCAAGGAGACGCCTGCCATATGGCTTTTCACTTTCCGTTAATGCCCCGCATGTTTATGGCCTTAAAAATGGAGGATCGATTTCCCATTATTGATATTTTAGAACAAACCCCGTCAATTCCGGAAAACTGTCAATGGGCTCTTTTTTTAAGAAACCACGATGAATTGACCCTGGAAATGGTCACTGACGAGGAAAGAGACTACATGTATCGAGTTTACGCCCGTGATACTACCGCCCGAATTAATTTGGGTATTCGCCGACGGCTGGCTCCCCTATTGGATAATCACCGCAGAAAAATGGAAATTATGAATATACTCCTTTTTTCTCTACCAGGGACTCCAACTATTTATTATGGTGACGAAATTGCCATGGGAGATGACCATTTCCTGGGAGACCGGAATGGGGTAAGGACGCCCATGCAATGGAGCGCAGACCGTAATGCCGGTTTTTCTCGAGTTAATGCCCAAAAGCTCTATCTCCCGGTCATCATTGATCCGGAATATCATTATGAAACCGTGAATGTGGAAAACCAGGAGAGAAATCATACATCATTTCTTTGGTGGATGAAAAGAGTAATTGATATGCGAAAAAAATATAAAGCCTTCGGGAGAGGGAGCATTGAATTTCTCCATCCGGAAAATTACAAGATTCTGGCTTTTATTCGTCGATATCAAGATGAAATTATCCTGGTAGTGGTCAATCTATCCCGATTTTCCCAGGTGGCTGAATTGGATTTAGTCCAATATGCCGGATATCATCCGGTAGAAGTTTTCAGCAAAAATCAATTTCCGCTCATCAAGGAAACGCCTTATATATTAACCATGGGATTTCATGATTATTTCTGGTTTTCCCTTCAAAAAAAAGATAATGTGGAAATGACGAAAAAAAGGGAACAAATCCCGATTATAACTACCCAAACCAACTGGTTAAACCTTTTTAAAGGTAAAACAGCCCAACTGTTGGAAAGCACGATTATCCCCTCTTTCTTAAAAGAACAGCGCTGGTTTGGCAAAAAATCACAAAGAATAAGAAAAGTTAATATCACAGAAAAAATACCGCTAAAAAATGCGAATAGTACCTCTTTGTTGGTTTTTCTAAAAGTTGGCTATGATGAAGGATTGGAAGAATATTACCTTCTTCCCCTTTCTTATCTGGAAAAGGAAAAAGCGGAAAGCCTCCAACGTGAAATGCCGCAATCCGTTTTATTTAAAGTTAATTCTGATAACCAGGACGGTATCGTCTGTGATGCAGTCCATGATACTGCATTTCACCAAACCTTGATCCAGCTTATTGCCAGAAGGCGAATGATTAAAGGTGAGCAAGGAGTCATTCGAGCCTATCCCGGAAAATATTTTCAAAAACTACGAAAAAAGGCATCGACCTTTCAAAATTCCAGGTTACTGGGGGTTGAACAGAGTAATTCCTCAATTATTTATGACAAGGATATCGTTCTTAAATTATTCCGCAAACTGGATGAAGGAGTCAATCCTGATTTAGAAATCGGGAAATATCTAACCGAAGAGATTAATTTTGCTAACATTCCTGCCTTCTGCGGGGCAATCGAGTTTCAACAAAATGACCACTCAATAATTACTCTGGGCTTTTTATATCCATTTATCCAAAGTGTAGGAAATGCTTGGGACTATTCACAAGATGCCTTGGGACGTTACTACGAAAGGGTTCTTTCTAAAATAGGTGAACTGGATAAGATGCCATCTCTTCCGAATTCCCTTTTTGATAAATTAGGGCAAGATATTCCGGAAATCTTTCAGGAGCTAATCGGCACTCCTTATATTGAGATGATCAGCCTTCTGGGTAAAAGAACGGCAGAACTTCACCTATCATTAGCTCAATCCACTGAAAATCCGGATTTTAGACCAGAATCCTTTTCTATCCTTTATCAGCGTGCTCTTTACCAATCTATCCAGACTTCAGTTAAAAGAACCTTTCAGGATTTAAGAAAAAATGCCAGGCAGCTTCCGGAAGATCTCCAAGATGACCTGACTCAAATATTAACCAGCGAATCCAGAATATTACAATATTGCAAGATCCTTCTTTCCAGCAAAATAAGAGGGATGAAAACCAGAATCCACGGTGATTATCACCTCGGACAGGTCCTTTATACCGGAAATGATTTCTATATTATCGATTTTGAGGGCGAACCTGCCCGACCACTGGGAGAAAGAAGATTGAAACGTTGTCCTTTGAAAGATGTTGCCGGGATGCTCCGTTCTTTTCATTATGCTGCTTTTGCTCCCCTCATCCAACAAAAGATTTCTGGAAATTATCAAATTCTGGAAACCTGGGCAAAGTTCTGGATATACTATATTAGTAAAATCTTTCTAAAATCTTATTTAGAACATACAAAAGAAGCTTCATTTTTACCCGAAAAAAAGGAACAATTACCTCAATTGCTAAAAATCTATCTTCTGGAAAAAGCGGTTTATGAAATAGGTTATGAGATTAATCACCGGCCCAACTGGCTGCCCATTCCATTTAAAGGCATTTTATATGAATTAGGAGAGATGAATGAAGAAAAATAAATTCCATCACCTGGAATATTTTAGCTTATTTAGTAAAGATGATATTTATCTACATCAAGAAGGAACCCATTATCGATTATATGAAAAATTAGGAGCACATCAGATAAAATTCCAGGAGAAAGAGGGCGTTTACTTTGCCATATGGGCTCCCAATGCCGAATCAGTTGCGGTTATCGGAGATTTTAATCAATGGCAATCCAATACTCATCTGTTAAAACAAATACATTCTGGCAGCGGCATATGGGAAGGCTTTATTTCCGAAATTGAAAAGGGAATGCGTTATAAATTTCATATAAAATCCCGGTATAAGAATTACCAGGCGGATAAAGGTGATCCTTTTGCCTTTTACTGGGAAAAACCACCTCAAACGGCATCGATCATATGGGACTTAGATTATCACTGGCAAGACCAATCCTGGATGAGTCATCGAAAAGAATATAATGACTTAAACCGGCCTTTTTCGGTCTATGAAGTACATTTAGGTTCCTGGCGGCAACAACTTGATTCGACCAATGGTTCTCTGGATTACCGAAAGTTAGTTCCTATCCTGGCAAATTATGTGAAGCAGGCGGGTTTTACCCATGTTGAACTGCTTCCGATTATGGAACACCCCTTTTATGGCTCCTGGGGTTATCAAACCCTGGGGTATTTTGCCCCGACCAGCCGTTACGGCTCCCCCCAGGATTTCATGTATTTTGTTGAATATCTTCATCAACAGGGAATCGGTGTCATTCTCGATTGGGTCCCTTCCCATTTCCCCGGCGATGAGTACGGACTGGTTTATTTTGACGGTACCCATCTTTACGAACACGCCGACCTACAGAAAGGTTTCCATCCTGACTGGCACAGTTATATCTTTAATTATGGAAGAAATGAGGTTAAAGAATTTTTAATCAGCAGCGCTCTTTTCTGGTTAGAAAAATATCATATTGACGGCCTGCGGGTAGATGCTGTTGCCTCTATGCTTTATCTGGACTATTCCCGAAAAGAGGGTGAATGGATTCCCAATCAATTTGGAGGTAGAGAAAATCTGGAAGCGATTGATTTCATTAAAAAATTAAATGAAGTCATCTACCAAAATTTTCCAGATGTTCTGACCATTGCCGAAGAATCTACCGCTTGGCCGATGGTCTCCCGCCCCCTCTATTTAGGCGGTCTGGGATTTGGAATGAAATGGAATATGGGCTGGATGCATGATACCCTGTCCTATTTTTCCAAAGACCCTGTCTTCCGTAAATATCATCAACAACAACTGACCTTCAGTCTTCTGTACGCTTTCAATGAAAATTTCGTCAGCTCTCTCTCTCATGATGAGGTTACCCACGGGAAAAAATCTTTACTGGAAAAAATGCCCGGTGATGATTGGAAAAAATTTGCCAATTTACGCTTACTGTTTGGTTATATGTTTGCCCACCCTGGAAAACAATTACTTTTTATGGGGGGAGAATTTGGGCAAAGAAAAGAGTGGAATCATGACACCAGCCTTGATTGGCATTTACTTGATTCCCCTCCTCACCAAGGAATCTTTAACTGGATTAAAGATTTAAATTATTTTTATAAAAATGAGAAAGCACTCTTCCAATTCGATTTTGAAGCCAAAGGATTTGAATGGATCGACGCCAAGGATTCGGAACACTCTGTGCTAATTTTTCTAAGAAAAGGAGAAAGAAAAGATGACCAGGTCCTGATTGTCTGTAACTTTGTGCCGGTCCCCTGGCATCATTACCGCGTGGGTGTGCCGAGTAAAGGAATATGGGAAGAAAAATTAAACAGTGATGCCATTATCTACGGCGGAAGTGGACAGGGAAATCTCGGCTCGGTGAAAACAACACCAACCCCCATTCACGGAAAAGATTATTCTCTTTCCCTTACCCTTCCTCCTTTAGGTATCCTTTTTCTAAAAAAGAAAGGCACTTGACCAATCTCCCCGTAGATTTATTTATTAAAAGGTCAAAAAATAATAATCCTAAATCCCTATCATTTTGCTTTATTATATTAAAGGAAAGGAAAGGAATAAAAAAATTAAATGAATCAAAATCAAGAAAAATATATTTGTATTCATGGCCATTTCTATCAACCTCCCCGGGAAAACCCCTGGTTAGAAGATATTGAATTACAGGATTCTGCTTATCCCTTTCATGATTGGAATGAAAAAATTTACGAAGAATGTTATAAGGTTAATAGCGCATCCCGCATTTTAGACCAGGATAAGGATATTATTAAAATTATCAATAATTATTCCCGAATCAGTTTTAATTTTGGCCCCACCCTTCTCTCCTGGATGGAGAAACATCAACCAGAAATCTATCAAGCTGTTTTGGAGGCAGACAAAATAAGTCAGGAACGTTATCACGGTCATGGTTCTGCCATTGCCCAAGCCTACAACCATATGATTATGCCCCTGGCCAATGACCATGATAAATATACCCAGATCTACTGGGGTATCAAAGATTTCCAGGCCCGTTTCCGCCGATATCCTGAGGGGATGTGGCTGCCGGAAACAGCGGTCGATTATCGAACCCTGGAAATCATGGCTGAGTTAGGGATTCAGTTTACCATCCTTGCCCCTCATCAAGCTAAAAAAATTCATAAAATAAAAGAAAATACCCCCTGGCAAGAAGTAAACAAAATATGCCTTAACACCAAACAACCTTATATATGTCAACTCCCTTCGGGGAAATCAATTCATCTTTTTTTCTATGATGGGCCTATTTCCCACGAGGTCAGTTTTGGAAATATTCTAAATAATGGCAAAGAACTGGCCAACCGGCTGCTTAGCGCATTTTCCCAGGATAATGGCCGACCGGAACTAATCCATATTGCCACAGACGGAGAAACTTACGGTCATCATCATCGCTTTGGAGATATGGCCCTGGCTTATTGTTTAGATTACATCGAAGAAAACAGACTGGCTGCTATCACCAATTACGGAGAATACTTAGAATCTCACCCCCCCGTCTATGAAGTAGAAATCCTGGAGAATACCTCCTGGAGCTGTACCCATGGAATTGAACGATGGCGAAGCGACTGTGGTTGTCATAGCGGCAGGCACCCTGACTGGCATCAGAAATGGAGGAAACCCTTAAGAGAGTCGATGGATTGGTTAAGAGATCAATCAATTCAAATCTTTGAGCAAGAAGCCTCTGCCTATTTTAAAGATGTATGGCGGACAAGAAACGAATATATTGCAATTGTTTTAAATCGAAACCCGGACCACATTGAATCATTTTTGCAAGAATACAGTTTTCATCCGCTTAATTTCGAAGAAAAAACAAAAGCATTAACATTATTAGAACTGCAGAAAAATGCCATGCTTATGTATAACAGTTGTGGTTGGTTTTTTGAAGAGATATCCGGTATCGAAACCATCCAGATCCTGCGATATGCTGCCCGTTGTATTCAGCTTATTCAGAAATTTAACCATCATTCTACGGAAGAAGAATATTTAAAAATACTGGAACAAGCCCCCAGTAATATCCCACGTTATCAAGACGGAGCAAAACTTTATCATTTAATGATTAAACCAGCAATAATCGACTTGTTAAGAGTGGGAGCCCATTATGCAATATCTTCTCTCTTTAATGGTAACCAAAAGAGCATTTATTGTTACCAAATCCGCCAAGAAAAAATAAATCGTTTAAAAAACGGCAAATTAAGAATGATTATTGGACAGGTAAATATCCGGTCAGAAATTACCTGGGAAGAAGATAAAATCAGCTTTACGGTCCTCCATTTAGGAGACCATAATGTAAACGGCGGAGTAAGGAGCTGGATGGATGAATCGTCTTATAAGGCCATGCAGAATGAAATCAGTGAAGTCTTTAATCGAGGTGATATAGCAGGCACCATACGCTTAATAGACCAACATTTTGGCACCAATAATTATTCTCTCTGGCATCTGTTTAAGGACGAGCAAAGAAGGGTCATTCGAGATATCCTAAATCTCAAACTCGAACAAATCAATGCTAATTTTAATCAAATTTATACTGATAATTATAGCATAATGAAATTTTTAAACCAGTTAAATATTCCTATTCCTCAACCCCTTGTTTTGATTAGTGCCCATGAAATCAACCAAGAATTTATAGTTTTATTTTCCCAGAAAGCTATTAATCTCATAAAATTAGAGAAATTAGTCCAGCAAGTACAGGATTGGTCTATTAACCTTGATCATGCTACTTTAGGATTTAAAATAAGTGCTTGGGTTAATCAATCTTTCGATAAATTCCGTGAGAACCTAATGGATTTGAATAGGATCAATCAAATAATTAAGGTCCTTAATCTCTTAAGCCCTCTATCCATCCCCTTGCATTTGTGGAAAGCCCAAAATATCTATTTTGAAATCCATCAAAATAAAATAAAAGAATTTCAGAATAAAGCAGCCCAAGGAGATAAAAACGCCATTCAATGGCTAAAACAACTAAAAAAATTAGTTTATATCCTTAATGTTGAGGTATCTTAGCCATGAAAACCTCCTTAGAAAGAAGCAGTGGAGTGCTAATGCATATCTCTTCCTTACCCTCAAAATATGGCATTGGGGATTTAGGACCCCAAGCCTATCAATTTGTCGATTTATTGGCTAAAAACCGTCAATGTTTTTGGCAAATTCTACCATTAAATCCCACTGAGCCGGAACACGGCAATTCACCCTACTATTCTTTTGCTACCTTTGCGGGTAATCCTCTTTTAATCAGCCCTGAATTACTCTACCAAGAAGGTTTTCTTAATGAAAAAGAAATAATTAATTCTTGCTTGCCCTTTAAAAACAATATTGACTTCATTCAGGTTTATTCTATAAAAAACAAGCTTTTAGAGACAATCTCTCAACGATTCAATAATTTAACCTTATACCATGAACCCCATCAGCAGTTTTGCCAGCAAAATTCTTTTTGGTTGGAAGATTATGCCCTTTTCCAGTCACTTAAGTCCTATTTTCAGGGGAAACCCTGGAACCAGTGGCCCTCGGAGATTAAAAATAGAAACCCGGAAACAATTCAAAAATTAAAAAAAGAGCTTGCTCATAAAATGGGGCAGGAAAAAATCTGGCAATTCCTCTTTTTTTATCAATGGGGGCAATTAAAAAAATACTGCCGGGGAAAAAACATCAAAATAATCGGTGATATCCCTATTTATGTTAACTATAACAGCATGGATGTCTGGTGTCATCCTCAACTCTTCAAATTAGATCAGGATAAGGAACAAATTTTTAAAGCAGGTGTCCCGCCTGATTATTTCAGTAAAGCCGGTCAACTCTGGGGAAACCCAGTCTATCAGTGGGAAGAACATCGCAAAGAACAATATACCTGGTGGATCCAGCGAATTAAACAGCATCTTCAACTGGTCGATCTTCTAAGGATTGATCACTTTCGGGGATTAGTTACTTACTGGGAAGTACCTTTTAAGGAAAAAACAGCCATTCCCGGTCACTGGGTAAAGGTTCCCACAGAAGATTTTTTACCCCATCTAACCAAACAATTCCCCACCGTTCCCTTTATTGCCGAAGATCTGGGCGATATTACTGAAGATGTCAAAGCAATAATAAAAAAATGGCACTTCCCCGGAATGCGGGTCTTGATTTTTGCCTTTGGTGATGATTTTCCTCATAGTATCCATCTTCCTCACCATTATGGGCCTAATTATGTGGTCTATACCGGAACTCATGATAATAATACGATTCGAGGATGGCTGAGCGAAGAATTAAAGCAAAATCAGAAAAAAAACATCGCCAGATATTTGGGGAAAGAGGTCAACTTTGAAGAAATTCACTGGGATTTTATTCGTATGGCTCAAGCCTCGGTTGCTTTTTTAGCCATTATCCCGGTCCAAGATATCTTAGGATTAGGGGAAGAGGCAAGGATGAATAATCCAGCCTATTCCCAAAATAACTGGCAATGGAGAATAACGCCTCAACAAAGATTAAAACTGGAAAAAGATGAAATGCCAAAACTAAAAGAACTAAGCGATATTTATGATAGAACATAATCGGTTTTTCATTTTAAAGTATTAAATAAATTCAAATAATCCTTCAATAGTCGAGTAATTAAAAAATTCTTTCTAACATATTCCTTTCCTGAAGTACCCATCTTATTTGCAATTTCTGAATTTTTTAAAAGATGAATAACTCTTTCAGCGCATTCAGAAATGTCACCAACCAAATATCCTGTGCGACGATTATCCACTTGTAAAGGAATTCCACCTACATTGGCCGCCACCACAGGCTTGCCCTTCCATAATGCCTCGGTAATCACTAATCCGAACCCTTCTCTTAAAGATTTCTGAATAATTACATCTGAAGCTCTTTGAAAGGCATTAACCTCTAAATTCCCTACTCCGTTTAAATTAGATAGAAGATGTATATCATAATCTTCGCCTGCATGTCGGGCAGTTTTTTCGTAATATTCCCATCCCTCCGGATCTTCATTGTCCATAGAAGCAATAAGCACCAATTGCGCATTTTTTATTTCTTTCTTTACTATCCTGTACATATCAATAACCCCTAAAGGGTCTTTCCAGGGGTCGAATCTGGAAACTTGAGTTATAACTGGTCTATCTGGATCTACTTTATATTTTGTTACAATATTTTCAATTTTTTCCTGATCTAAATCCATATTCTTGGGGCTTAAAGGATCGATAGCTGGAGGGATTATGGTAATATTTTTTAATTTAAGGTCCTCTTTTACATACTCTTTTAAAGTAAATATAGCAGCATCATGTTTTTCTATAAACGGCCTGATAAATTGCCATATTTTTTCCTGAGCACTTGTAGGGTCAATATGAAATCGCCAAATCCATTTTCCTTTCTTCTCTTGCCGATAATTCAATATTGCCACTGGCTGAGGATCGTGAATGACCACAAAATCATATTCACCTTCGAATAATTTCTCATTTAGTTGATTATTTTTTAAAAAAATTTCTTTCATCTCTTTAGTAAATGGGACATCCATTCCTTGTAAGCCATTATGTATACTCTTGGTTACACTGAAAAAATCTTCTGAACCTTTTATTACCTGCCATTCAGCCTCTATCCCTACATCTTTCATTAAAGGAACTAAGGCAGATAGAATCTCTGCTACTCCGCCTCCAAATGAGATAGCATTTATATGCACTACCTTTTTCCCTTTTAGAGGTAAAGCCAGTTTCTTAATGCTTTTAATTTCTTCCTTTCCTATAATATCGATATAATCGTTAAGTGATTTCCCCTCGGTTTTAACAATTTCTAACATAATTTCCCTCCTTTATCTTTAAATTGATTATGTTCTATATTTATTACTAGTTTATCAGTTAGCATTGGTTAGTTAGTTACTTGGTTAGCTGGTTAATTAGTTTAATATTAATTCATCATATATTCATCTCTCGACTAACTAACTAGATAACCAGCAAACCAGCTAACACTTTCTATATACTAACCGTCTACGCTATTCTTCACTATATACTATATACTAAATACTATATACTTTTTTTAAAATTCTCCCTTATGGGCATTTTCTAAAAATTTGCAAATTAATTTGATGGAATTTTCAATATCATCTTTGTGGCACATCTCTACTGCTGAATGAATATACCTAGTGGGAATAGATAGAGTGCAAGCAGGTACTCCGGATCTACTTCTTTGTATTGCCCCGGCATCAGTACCCCCTCCCAGTAATATATCAGTCTGATATTTGATTTTGTTTTCCTCTGCTATTTTTCTTAAAAAATCAACCAATTTTCTATTAGAAATAGTATGAGAATCCATTAAAGAAATGGCTGTTCCTCCTCCTAAAGTAGTAGCCCTTTCCTCTTCTTTAGTTCCCGGAATATCTGAGGCAATAGTAACATCAAGGGCAATACCTACATCAGGCTCAACAGAAAACGAAGAAACAGTTGCCCCTCTAACTCCTACTTCTTCCTGAACAGTTGCCACAGCATATATATCAACATAGCAATCTTTAATTCTTTTTAATGCCTCAATCATAACATATACTCCGGCTCTGTCATCAAGTGCCTTAGCGGTTATTATTTTTTTATTTAATTCCATAAAATTCCTATCCAAAGTAACAAAATCTCCCAGTTTCACTATCTTAGAAACTTCATCTTTTTTCATGCCTACATCTATAAAAAGATCTTTGATTTTGTGTAATTTTTTTCTATCTTCCTCACTCAAAATGTGGATAGGCTTAGAACCTATTACTCCCCCGATATCTTTTATCCCATGAACCACTACTCTTTGAGCTATTAGGGTTTTAGGGTCAAAACCACCAACCGGTGCAAATCTTAAAAATCCATCTTTATCAATAAAACTAACCATAAAGCCAATCTCATCCATATGTGCCGCGAGCATCACTTTTTTAGGAGTAGACCCACTTGATATTTTTTTAGCTTTTTTTATACCAATAACGTTCCCTAGTTTATCTATTTTTACCTCATCAGTTATTTTTTCCAATTCTTCCTTAATAATTTTTTGTATCCTCTCTTCAAAGCCAGAAATTCCCGGTGTTTCACATAGTTTTTTAAATAAATTCAATTTTTTCACCTTCCTTTATTTATTAAATTTGAATAAATTAGTTGCTTTAGTTTTTGGATTATTTTGTATAATAGTACACAATATACGGTCTGCTGTTAGTCTTTTACCTCTAAGGTAAACTTTTGTGCCTGGTGCAAAATGTTACCCTTCCAGTTTTTTGTTTTGGAAAATATAAACCAGAAGAAGAAAAATAGTTATACCCAAACTATTTGCCAGAATATCTCCCAAAGAAAACTGTCTTTCCGGGATAAAATACTGGTAAATTTCGTTAAATATTCCGTAAGAAACAGATAAAATTAAGGCCAAGAAATATTGTATGAATTTTAATGACAGTATCTTATCGCTTAAGGTTAACAGGCAAAGAAAACCATGAATACCGTAAACCATAAAATGCATCACTTTATCCTGTCCATAAAAATATTGCCCTACCCCAACGTCCGGCCGGGAAGAAAAAATAAAAATTAGCACAGAATAAACCATCAGCAGTATCCAAAAAAATATTTTTCTTCCCAAACCATCACCCAACTTTAAAAATATCTATTCTTTAAACAATATTTCTTCAGCAGCTCCTATCCCTGAACCCAGTTTAAAATCGTCATTAAATTCAGATAAGGTTTGTTCGATGATGCTCATGGATGCAACCACTTCATTTTCGGTTATGTTGCCCATATGCCCTAAGCGGAATAACTTACCCGCCAACACTCCTTTACCGGAAGAAACCAGAAGGCCATTCTCATATAATTTTGCTCTAAATGCTACATCTTCAATTCCCGAAGGATATAGCACGGTTGATACAGTATTGGCCCTTATCTCTTTTGAAGGAAGTAGTTTAAATCCTATTTTTTCCAATCCTGCATGGAAAGCCAGAGCAAATCTTCTATGTCGTCTAAATCTTTCTTCCAAACCCTCTTCCAATATAATTTTAAGACCTTGATGAAGGGCATTGACCATGTTGACGGCATGAGTGGCAAAATATCCACTACCCGGTTCGCGCATAATAGGCAGCCATCGATTAATGTCCATATAATAAGAAGAAATATTTCCTAAGGCATTTCTTCTCTCTAAAGCCATTTCACTAAAGACTAAATTAGCCAATCCGGGAGGAACACCGAATGCCTTCTGGTTACCAGCAAAAATAATATCAATACCCCAGTCATCCATACATTCTTTAATTCCTCCGGCAGCACAAACCGCGTCTAAAATAAACAAGGTTTCAGGGAACCTTTTTATCACCCCTGCTGCCTCTTCTAAAGGAGCACACACTCCGGTAGAAGTATCTACGTGAGTTAAGGTTATAGCAGAAAAATTTTTCTCTTTTAGTTTCTGGGCTATTTTTTCAACTTCTACAATCTTGCCCCACTCGGAAGCCAAAACCTCTACTTCTATACCGTAACACCGGGCTATTTCTGCAAATCTATCTCCAAAGTAACCGTGAGAAACCACCAATAAACGGTCACCTTTTTTCAGAGAGTTAACTATAGCAACCTCCATTCCCAAAGTTCCAGTTCCGGGTATTATAAAAGGCTGACCTTTTTCAGCCATAACCACAGTCTTTAAATTCTTTAAAGTTTCTTTTAAGGTTTTCACCAATTCAGGGTCTAAATGGGAAACTGTTTCTTTACTCAATGCATCCAAGATAGATTGATCAACGGGTGTAGGTCCGGGAATCATCATTAATTTCTTTTTCATAACTAATCTTTCCTTTCTTTATTAAGCATTTTTTAATGGATATTATCCCATCTCTAAAAATGGGAACAATATGAAAAAAATCCAATTGGGAACAGAATTTTAAATCTTTACCCAAGCCGATACTTTCCAAGTATTGACCATGTTGAGATTTTCGTAATATCTCCAAAATATTGTTACCAAACTTTTCATAGAGTAGTTGAGCTGTTAAATTAGCATCTGATTCCTGATAGGTACCAGAAAAAGCATTTTTTAAAAAATCGATCAACATTCCGGCACAAGCAGTATCTTCTAAAGAAAATTGGCCCTCCTTTCCCGCACAAATTATTAAAATATCTCCCTGGTAATTAGTGCAATAATTACAGACTGCTTGTAAATTCAAGAAACTTCCAATAATTATCCTGCGAGCATCTTTAACCATTTCCAATGTTCTTACTCCATTGGTGGTTGAGAAGATAACTGTTTTATCTTTCACTACTTCTCTCTTATATTCCCTTGGTGAATTACCTAAATCAAAACCCTCTATCTTTTTTCCTTCTCTTTCTCCTCCCAATAATACCCTTTCTTTTTCAAATTGCTGCGCTTCTTCTTTAGCCTGTTTCGGAGATAAAATGGGAATAAAACCATTACATCCGTTAGCCAAAGCAGTTACTATGGTGCTGGAAGCCCTTAAAACATCAATGACTACTACTAATTTGCCTGCTAATTCTATATTTTTTATCTCGTCCGGAATAAATAAAGTTTCTAAACTATTCATCTGTTCTCTAATCTACTTTCTAATTAAGCTCCGAATTTCTGTAATTTTAAGGCATTCGCCAACATTAAAGGAAGGACATCTACTGCCGAAAATCTTCCCAGCCCTCCCTTAACGCATTCTTTTTCATTAAATTGTTTCACTTCATCTACCCTGATATATTTAGAAAACAACATAAAGGGATTGGGGTGCCAACTATGTCCCTTCATTAAGGCAGGTGTAGAATGGTCACCGGTAACCACCAAAACATCCGGTTTTAAAGCCAGCACCTCAGGAATATATTTATCTACCTCTTCAATTACTTTAACCTTTTGCTCAAAATTTCCATCTTCTCCATAACTATCAGTCTTTTTTATATGAAGATAAAAGAAATCATATTTACTAAAATTATCTTGCAAGGTTTTAAATTCATCGCTCAACGATTCTCCTGTTTCCAATATGTCCATACCCACCAATTTAGCTAGTCCTTTATACATAGGGTAGGTTGCTATAGCTGCCGGGGTCAATTTAAATAACTCCTCCATCGTTGGCAGCCCGGGGTATTTGGCAAATCCCCTTAACAATACTGTATTGGCAGGATGATGTTCTTTTAGTGCTTCAGTTGCTTGTTTAATAAATTCATTTACTATTTCGGCGGATTTTTTTGCTTTAGAATCTAAAGGTTCGGCAAATTTTATTTTTTCTCCCACTTTTTGAGGATCAGCATCAGAAAGAGCACCGTCTAATCCATCTCCTCTAAATACTACCACAAAACGGTGTTCTTTGCCCGGTCTAATTATTACCTTAACCTCTCCTATCTGATTAATTTTATCTTGCATAAACTTGCACAGTTTTTCATTTAATTCTGTAGCTATCCTTCCTGCTCGACGATCAATTATTATTCCTTCTTTATCTAAAGTAGCGAAATTTCCCCGACAGGCTAAATCACGAGAAGTAAGTTCCATCCCTATGCCCAAGGCTTCTAAAACCCCTCTTCCAATCTGATACTTAATCGGGTCATAACCAAACAGAGAAAGATGGGCGGGACCGCTCCCCGGGGTAATGCCGCAAGATATTGGATCGGTTAAACCACAGGCAGATTTAGAGGCTAATTTATCCAGATTAGGAATAAAAGCTTTTTCCAATACTGTTTTATTATTCTCTGAAGGCAGGTCACCAATCCCATCAGCAACCAAAAGAACGATCTTTGATTCTGTCTTAATAGCCAATGATTTCATAATTTCTTCATTTACCATAGTTTTTCTCTCCTTGTCTAACTTTTTATTGTTTTTACTTATTTTTTAATCTTTCTTTCAATGAAGTGTTCCTATGAAATGTTTTATTATTTTTAATGGCAATCCATAAGGCCTTTTTGGTCCCGACTAATATCACCATTTCTTTTGCCCGAGTAATTCCAGTATATAATAAATTTCTTTGAAGGAGCAAATAATGTTGAGTCATTACCGGGATAATAACTATTCGGTATTCACTGCCCTGACTTTTATGAACAGTAATGGCATAGGCTAATACCAACTCATTTAATTCAGAAAAATCATAGCAAACTTTTTTACCGTAAAAATTTACCTCTAAAACATGCTCCTCGGCATCTATATTTTTAATCCTCCCCATATCTCCATTAAAGACCTCTTTATCATAATTATTTTTAATTTGCATAACCTTATCATTTACCCTGAAAGAGTGATTTCCATATTTAATCTGTTTCCCTTTAGAATTTAATGCCTCTCTCAACCTATAATTTAAATTATCTGCACCCACTTCTCCTTTATACATAGGAGAAAGGACCTGGATATCATCTACCGGGTCTATTTTATATTTTGAGGGAAGGCGGACTGTACATAAGTTAATTATTTTTTCAGCAGCAACCTGGGGGTCTTCTTCTTCCATAAAATAAAAATCCCTTTCTTTTTCCCCTTTAATGACAGGGTATTTCCCCTCATTAACTCGATGGGCATTTACAATGATTAAGCTCCTTTGGTCCTGTCTAAATATCCTGGTTAATCTCACCACCGGAATAGTTTCAGAATCGATAATATCTTTTAAGATATTTCCTGGACCCACCGAAGGCAGCTGATCCACATCACCAATTAAAATTAAAGTGGTTCCGGGAGAAACCGCTTTTAAAAGACTGTTCATTAATAGAATATCTATCATGGAAACCTCGTCCAAAATTATTACATCAGTTTTAATGGGGTTTTCAGAATTTTTGATAAAATTTCCGCTCTTGGGACTATACTCTAATAATCTATGAATAGTTTTAGCCTTTTTACCGGTAGTCTCACTTATCTTTTTCGCCGCTCTGCCGGTAGGTGCTGCTAAGACTATTTTTAACTTTAGTTCCTCGAAAAGTTCAATTAAGCCCAAAGTAGTAGTGGTTTTACCCGTTCCGGGACCACCGGTTAATACAAATACCCGATTCATAAGGACTTTATTAATGGCATCTTTTTGTTCTTCAGCAAAAGATATATGGTGCTTTTTTTCCAAATACTTTATCTTCTTTTGCACATCTATATTGATCAGTTGTTGAGGAAACTTTAATAATTCAATTAATTTTTTACTCACCCCTAATTCAGCAAAATAATAAAGAGGTAACCATACGGTATCTTCTTCTACTATAATTTCGCGGTTATTTTTTAAAATACTTAAAGCTTTTTCAACTAATGGTTCTTCAACCTCTAACAGTTCACTTCCCCTCTTAATTATCTCATCGTTAAGAGCATAACAATGCCCCTGACTGGCTAATTCGTTTAACATATACTTAATTCCTGATTTTATTCTTGCCGGAGAAGTAGACTCTATACCTAATTTTTGCGCAATCCTATCGGCAATTTTAAACCCGATGCCAAAAACATCATCTACCAATCTGTAGGGATTTTCCTTTAATTTTTCAATAGCTTTATCCCCATATGTTTTATAAATCTTAACTGCATATCCGGTAGTAATCTGATAGGATTGTAAAAATATCATCACTCTTTTAATTTCTTTATGTTCTTCCCAGGATTTACTGATCATCTCCACTCTTTTTTCAGCAATACCCTCCACCTCAGTTAGTCTTTGGAGGTCGTTCTCCAGAACTTCTAAAGTTTTGTCACCAAAATATTTTACTATTCTATCTGCGGTTACCGGACCAACTCCTTTAATTAATCCGGAACTTAAATATCTTTCTAAACCAAGTAAAGAAGTAGGTAAAATTAATTGATAATCACTAAAACTAAATTGCCAACCATACTTAGGATTATTAACCCATTCCCCTTTTAATTCGCAAGTTTCACCAACATTTACCGAAGCCATATTCCCCACGATAGTAGATAATTTTTCTTCATTCTTTTCCAAGCTTATCTTCGCTATTACATAACCATTATCTTCATTTCTATATACGACTTTCTCTATAGTTCCGGTTATACTTTCCATTAGTTCCTCTTTAATTATATTATTTTCACAAAATATTTCCTGGTACGGGGGCCATCAAATTCACAAAAGCATATTCCCTGCCAGGTTCCCAGAAGGAGATTATTATTTTTCACCGGTACATTTACCGAAGACCCGATAATGCTCGCTTTGATATGAGCAGCGGAGTTTCCTTCTGAGTGACTGTAATTATCGTCAAAAGGGATTACCTTATTTAACTCCATAACTATATCCTGTTTAACGCTGGGGTCAGCATTCTCATTTATAGTAACTCCGGCAGTAGTATGAGGGACAAAAACACAACATAATCCTTCAATTATTCCGCTCTCTCTTACCACCTTTTGAACTTGAGTAGTTATATCTAAAATTTGTGTTTGAGTATTAGTTTTTATGGTTATTTCTTTTAACATAAAATTCCTTTTTTAGTTAGAGTACTCCCCTCCTACCTCCAGGGTAGAGGGCCTGCCCTGTGTAATAGAGGAAATTACTGCACAGGGTAAAGGTGAGGGGGAGATATAAATACAAAATTAATATTTATTTGTACTAATAATTTTTTTACTTTTCTCAAGATCCCTATCAGAGACTAAAATACTTACTTCAGCTAATCCATCTATGGTAAAAGGATAAACTGAACGGGTGATATCTGATTGTAGGATACATTTAATATTGTAACTCGCTAATAAACTCTCAATAGTAAGTGCTTCATCTTCACGTGGAACCCTACAGAGTTCAACAATCTTTATGTCTTGGTCTTTTTTCTCTGTATTTTTAGGCAAAATATCTCCTCCAATTGTTAAAAATTTAGAAATGAACTAATTGTTCAATTTGTTGTAAGTAACCTTTTTAGTCTCTTCATATATCTCTTTAAGGGGAACCTGGTGCTGCTTGGCCATCTTCTTGCAATCTTCATATTCGGGGGCGATATTTTTAATCTGCCCTTTAAACATACCGACCTTAACCTTAATTTTACCATACTTTGTTTCAGCTATAAAATTCTGCTGAGCCAATCTCAATCTTTTTATTTCTCTTAACCTTACCCCTAAAGTGGTGGATTCGGAAAATAATACTTCCAGTATTTCCTTAAGAATTTGTTCATAAACGATAATGCTAAGCATGTGAGAAGGGCGGTTCTTTTTCATTTGAATGGGAGTCAAAAATACATCTAAAGCTCCCTGGGCAAATAATTTATCCATAATATAATCATAAAATTCCGGGTTCATATCATCAATATTAGTCTCTATCAACATAGCTTCATCGCTAATATAATCATCTTTTATGTTCTCATCATTTAATATTTTTTCACCTATACTCACTCTTAAAAGATTAGGAATAGTAAATTCTTTCTCTCCCGCCCCATATCCTATCTTTTCTATTTTCATCAAAGGCCTCTCTCCGAAACTTTTGGCCAAGGTGCTGATAATTCCAGCCCCCGTCGGGGTGATCATTTCACTCTCGATCCCCCCACTATAAGTAGGGATATTTTTTAATAACTCCAAAGTGGCAGGGACAGGAACCGGTATAACCCCATGAGCACATTTAACAAAACCTTTACCCAGAGGCAGGGCGGAAGAATGTATTTCTTCTATTCCTAAAGTTTTTATTCCTATCACTGCAGAAGTAATATCAATAATACTATCCAATCCTCCAATTTCATGAAAATGAATTTTATCTATATCTTTATGGTGAATTTTGGATTCAGCTTGAGCTATATTAAAAAATATCTTTTTGGTTTCATTTTTAATCTCTTCATCTAATTTGCTCTTCTCCAGAATAATTAAAATATCTTTAAACCTTCTCTCCACTCCTTCTTCTTTTATCTTTACCTTAAACTTAGTGGCAGAAATTCCCTTTTTTACTACTTTGTTTACCTCTAATTGATAACCGGTGAGACCTAATTTTTTTAATTCCTTTTCTAATGTTTCTATTTTTAATCCCGCATCAAGCAGGGCACCGACTGTCATATCCCCGCTGATGCCGGAAAAACAATCAAAATAGGCAATCTTCATTCCTTCACCTCATTTAACTGATTAATTAAACTAGCCATATAGCCGGCTCCAAAACCGTTATCTATATTTACTACCGCTAAACCGGGGGCACAACTGTTAAGCATGGTTAATAGGGCAGACAGCCCATTAAAATTCGCCCCGTAACCTACGCTGGTGGGGACGGCAATTACAGGTTTGTCTACCAATCCTCCTACTACGCTGGGGAGAGCCCCCTCCATTCCCGCTACCACAATTAGAACATTGGCGGCTAATAATTTTTTTGAATTGGTTAAAAGTCGATGGAGGCCTGCTACTCCAACATCGTAAAGGCGTTCCACTCTATTACCCATCAACTCAGCAATAACTGCGGCTTCTTCGGCTACAGGAATATCGGCAGTACCGCCGCTAACCACTAAAATAAATTTAGAGCACACTTTCTTCTTTTCTTCTACTGCTACAATTCTGGCCTCTTTAAAGTAAGTTACTTCCGGAATAATCTTTTTAATCTCCTGATATACTTCGGGAGTAGCCCGGGTAGCAACAATTTTACCTTCGGTTTCTTTTATTCGTTTTGCAATTTTAGTTATCTGCTCCAAGGTTTTACCCTGACAAAAAATAACTTCTGGGAAACCCTTTCTTAATTGTCTCTGGTTATCTATTTTGGCAAAACCCAGGTCATCATAAGGAAAATGCTTTAACTTCTCTAACACTTCTTTTAGTTCCATTTGGCCGGATTTAAATTGTTGTAATATTCTCTTAATCTCTTCTTTTTCCATGATTCAATCCCCAACTTTCTGCTTTAATTCTTCATTCATACTCCCGTTTCGGTATCCTTGCAAATCAAGAGTAACATTGATAAATCCCAATTTTTTTAATTTATTAATTATCTTTTCCCTTAAATCTTCTTCCATGAATAAAAAAAGATCTTTTCCCTCTACTTCGATCTTTGCCAGCTTATTATAATACCTTACTCTTACCTGTTCAATCCCCAAATTATGAATAAAACTCTCTGCCTGTTCTATCCTCTTCAACTTTTCTAAAGTTATCTCATCTCCATAAGGAACCCTGGTAGCCAGACAAGAATTAGAAGGCTTGTTCCAGGTGGGTAAATCCATTTCTTTAGAAAGAAGACGAATGTCGTCTTTGGTAAGCATAGCCTCTTGCAGGGGGCTCCTTATCTTTAATTCTCTAACCGCCTTCATCCCCGGGCGATAATCGCTAAGGTCATCATAGTTCGAGCCATCTGCTACAAAATTCAAATTAAGTTCTTTCGCCATTTCACTTATTCGGCTAAATATTTCTTTTTTGCATATATAACATCGCCCTTTGTGATTATTAACAAATTCTTTATTCGACAAGATATCAATATCAATAAATAGATGCTTCACTTTAAATTTTTGCGCCATTTTCTTAGCAATTGCTATTTCACTAAGATGATGAATTTCTGACTTTACAGTTACCGCAATAACTCTGTCCCTTAACTCTTCTCGGGCTACTTTTAATAAAAAAGTGCTGTCCACACCTCCCGAATAAGCAATCAAAATACTTCCCATTTCAGATAATATTTTTCGTAAATTATTTAATTTTTCTTTTTTAATATTCAATTCCTCTTCTCGCTTCTATCCCTTTTTGATAAGGATGCTTAATTTCTTTCATCTCGGTAACTAAATCAGCAATCTCTATTATCTCTTCAGGCGCTCTTCTTCCGGTAATAACTACTTCTATATTATCGGGTTTCGCTTTTATCTTTTGAATAACTTCTTTTAAATCTAACAATTCATAATAGAGAGCCATATTGAGTTCATCAAATATTACTATATCATAATTCCCGCTTTGCATCCCGTCTGCACCAAAAGAAAAAGCTTTTTCCGTCTCCTCATAATCTATCTTTTTTGCTTTGCCTTTATAGATAAATTCTTTGGTGCCAAAGGTTTCTAAAGTAATATTGGGAATTAATTTAACTGAATGAAGTTCTCCATAATCCCATTTTTTCATAAACTGAACTATTAATACTTTCATGTTTCTGCCTGCTGCCCTGAGTGCTAAACCTAAGGCGGCGGTAGTTTTACCCTTTCCATCACCGGTATATACTTGGATTAAACCTTTTATCATCTAACTAACTGACCTCCCATCTTTATCAGTCCGAAGCATTCAAAATTATTATACCAAAATAATTAATAAAAAACACACTATATTAATAAAGTATCGAGTATCGAGTGAAGGAAGAGAAAGAAAAGATAGAAACAATAGAAACAATAACTGCAAAATATATTGTAATTTTTCGGTTAATGTATTATAATTTTTTTGATTGAAAATTAAATATTTAAAAATAAGCAGGTTAAGGGAAGAGTGGTGAAAATCCACCGCAGACCCGCTACTGTAATGGGTTACGAAAGCTGTACTAAGCCACTGTTTAACACTTTTTATAGAGTGATAGATGGGAAGGCACAGCAATTAGGCTGACCCCTTAAGCCAGGAGACCTGCCTGCTTAGACGAATTAATCACTTCTTCGTGGAAAAAGAGGGTGATATTTTTTATTATGGAGGCTATTTATGAATATTTTTAAAAAGTATATTTTAATATTTACTTTTTTATTTTTTACATTAAATCTTTTTTTATTAATGGGTTCATCAATTACAGTTAATTATCCTTTAACTATAATTGATGACACCGGAACAGCAGTTACCATCCCCCAGGAACCTCAGCGTATTATTTCCACTGCCCCCAGTAATACCGAAATATTATTTGCCTTGGGACTTCAGGGAAAAATTGTAGGAATAACCAATTATTGCAATTTTCCGGAAGAAACCAAAAATATTGAAAAAATCGGAGAAATATCTCCTTTGAATTTTGAAAAAATTATTTCTTTAAATCCAGACCTTATTTTTGCTTATGCCGGATTCCAATTAAAAGAAATCCCACGCTTGCGGGAACTGGGATTAAATGCCATAGTTCTTGAACCTTTAACTCTTAAAGATACTTTTAAGAGTGTAGAAATGATTGCAAATGTTTGTGGAATACCCGATAAAGGTTCTTTGTTGGTAGACAATCTGACACAAAGGGTGAATATCATGGAAACCAAAGTTTCAAAAATTCCTATTCCTGCCCGCCCTAAAATATTTGTGGGAGGCACTTCTGAGACTATCTTTACCCCGGGAGCTGGTACACTATTTAATGAACTGATCACTTTAGCCGGGGGGCAAAACATAGCTGCCGGCCTTACTTTCTGGAAACAAATAAGTCCGGAATTTGTGGCCCAGGCAGAACCGGATATCATTATTGTCCCTGTAGGAGTAATGAACCAGCAAGAAGAATCAAAGATTAAAAACGACATATCCCAACGTTCCGGCTGGTCTAATATACCGGCGATAAAAAATCAAAAAATCTTTATAGTAAATGAAGACCTTTTTTATCGCGCTGTCCCCAGGCTGGTAGACGGACTCGAATTATTATATGGAATTTTCAATGAATAAACCATTAACAGAAATTGCCGGTTATACCAATTGGCGAAAAAAATTAATATTGATGCTTCTGGTAGGAAGTCTAAGCATCCTGGGAGTCAGCCTGATCTGTCTTAACTTTGGAGTAGTATCTATTAATCCTAAAGATATTATTTCTCTCCTCTTGAATGGCACACAGGATAAAACCAAAAATCTGATTCTCTGGCAACTAAGGGCACCTCGAATCGCTTTAGGTGTCATTACCGGTGCTGCTTTATCTACCGTAGGAGGAGCTTTCCAGGGAATTTTAAGAAACCCCCTGGCTGATCCCTATATTTTAGGAGTATCTGCGGGCGCTGCTTTAGGAGCATGTATCGGTATTGCCTTACAGCAGGTTACCGGTTATCTTTTTGCTTCTTATCTTCCCTTATTTGCCTTTATCGGAGCAATGCTCTCTCTTTATCTGGTATATCAATCTTCTAAAATCAGTTATTCTGCCAATTCTACCGGGCTGCTTCTTGCCGGAGTAGCTATAACTTTTCTCTTTTCTGCACTAATAACTATTCTTTTGGCTATCTCCAGAAAAGAATTACAATCTATGGTGTTCTGGCTTATGGGAGATTTGTCAACTGCCAACTGGAAAAAAATAAGCATCATTACTCTACCTGTAATCATTGGCTGCCTGCTGTTGTTCTTTTCTTCTTTAGATTTAAATGCTTTATCTTTAGGAGAAGAAGAAGCCCTTCATTTGGGAATAAATACGGGTAAATTAAGAATCCGTATCTTTATAATTGGCTCTATAATTATTGCTTCCGTGGTCTCCTTTACTGGTCTTATAGGATTTGTAGGACTTGTCATTCCACACATTGCCCGGCTTTTAGTGGGACCAGACCATCGAATCATGCTTCCTGCTTCTGCCTTCCTGGGAGGAATTTTTCTTATTCTATGTGATGTATTAGCTCGAACTGTAATCGCGCCGACTGAAATACCTATCGGAGCAATCACTGCCATAGTAGGGGCTCCTTTATTTATTTATCTTTTAAGGAGGAAAAATAAATAATATGGCTGATAACAACAATGTTTTAACTTTAAAAGGAGTTCACTTCTCCTATAATGACAATCGGGAAATATTATCAGATATAAACTTTCATCTATCAAAAGGGGAACTGTTAGGAATTATCGGGCCTAACGGCTCCGGAAAGACTACTCTTTTAAAGGTTATTTCAGGAATATTAAAACCAAAAAAAGGGGAAATATCTCTCCTCAACCAAAATCTTAATAAACTTCCCATCGAACAAATTGCCAAATTCATCTCAGTAGTACCTCAAGATACCTGGGTTACTTTTAACTTTAAAGCAAAAGAAGTAGTATTTATGGGAAGACTTCCTTACATTTCTCGATTAAAGGGAGAAACCCTTGAAGATTATCAAATATCTCGAGAAGCAATGGAAAAAACCCATTCTTTATCCCTTGCTGAAAACAATATCCAGGAAATAAGCGGAGGCGAAAGACAAAGAGTTTTTATGGCTAAAGCCTTAGCCCAAACTCCAAAGCTCCTACTTTTAGATGAATTTACTTCCCACTTAGATTTAAAATATAAATCTGAAATGTTAAATCTTTTAAAAAAAGCTCTTCAAGAAGAGGGATTAACGATTATTTCTGTTTTTCATGACTTAAATTTAGCCAGTATCGCTTCTCATCGCCTTCTCCTTTTAAATGAAGGTAAAATAGAAAAGATAGGAATTCCTCAAGAAGTACTTACCAAAGAAATTATACAAAAGGCATATGGGGTTAGACCAATATTGATAAACCATCCTCGCCTTAAAGTTCCCCAGGTGATCATGTAATAAAAAACAGGGGACGGTTCTTTGTTTTAAGCTTTAAAAATATGATTGACACTAAATCCTGTCAATCTGGACAATTGTCTTAATGAGCATCCATTCAGTTTCTTAAGGAATTTCAAAACCTCAGTTTGGGTTTTCGATATCTCATTGTA
>JBBRDV010000004.1:0-51533 GCA_038203565.1 Atribacterota bacterium | reverse complement strand
TACCTACTAAGGACACTCTGACCCAAGCATCGATTACTATACCTTTGTCCAATATTCTGTCTACAACTTCTACTAAACTTGAAGATGCCATTGATTTTTCTACTGCCATTATTTTTCACCTCCTTTCATTTTTTAGATTTTCTACCCAAAGAGATTAAGTACTTCTTTTGGTAAATTTTTATTTCTATATACTTATAGTAAGCAATTAGTGTGCCAACTTAACCGATAAAAATAAAAAATGCATTCGGATTTTTCCAAATGCATTGATAATAAGGAATTTTAATTTAATATTATTTATTTTTGATTCTTTTTTTTAATTATTTTATTTTATTTTATTCCTTTTTCTATGGTTTCCCTACCCTATTTATGGTCTATTGACCATAAATAGGGTTACCATAAATTTCATCTCTAAGAATTAAGTAGGGTGAAGGTCATATTCTTTAATCTTTAGATAGAGGGTTTTATAATTTATCTTTAATAATCTAGCTGCTTCAGCCTTATTCCAATTAGCTCTTTTTAACACTTCTAAAATAATTCTTCTTTCCGTATCTCGAGAAAGTTGGCTAATATTTTTTTTAAGGGAGAAGTCGTGGGGGAAATTATCCTGGTCTTTTTCCGATAGGAGAGTAGGTATAAAGTCTGCCCCTACTTTGTTCTCTCTTATATAAAAAGGTAAATGCTCTGGTAGAATAATAATATCTTCAGCCATAATAATGGCCTGCTGGATAACATTTTGAAGTTCTCGAACATTACCTGGCCAGGAATAATTTATCAGCAATTTTATACTTTCTTCCGAGATATTCTTGATATTTTTTCCCAAAATCGAGTTATATTGATTTAGAAAATGCAAGGCTAATAAAGGTATATCTTCTTTTCTTTCCTTTAAAGCAGGAAGGAAGATAGAAAAAACATTTATACGATAATATAAGTCTTCTCTAAAAGTCCCTCTTTTTATATCCTCTTCTAAATTAGTATTACTGGCAATGATCAATCGCACGTCAATTTTAATCGGATACTTTTCTCCGATACGGTTTATCTCCCCTTCCTGAAGTGCTCTTAATAGCTTAGCTTGAATATTAACTGTTAAATTACCAATCTCATCTAAAAAAAGTGTCCCGCTTTGCGCTAATTCAAATTTACCTATTTTTTTCGCTATTGCCCCGGTAAAGGCCCCCTTAGTATGCCCAAATAATTCACTCTCTATTAAAGTCTCTGGCAAGCTGGCGCAATCAACGGCTATAAATGGTCTATCTCTTCTGGGACTATATTGATGAATAGTCTTCGCAATTAATTCTTTCCCGGAACCGCTATCTCCTCTAATCAACACAGTGGCATTGGTGGGAGCAACCTTTTCAATCTTATACAGCACTTCTTTTATTTTATCGCTCTTTCCAATAATATTCTTAAAACTAAATTTGTCTCTCAGTTGATCTCTTAAGGAAATTACTTCTTGAGATAAATCATGAGCCTGAAGAGCTCTTTTAATGATTATCTTTAATTCTTCATAGTTAAAAGGCTTACTAATATAATCGTAAGCTCCCAGTTTCATCGCCTTTACTGCAGTTTCTACAGTCTGATAAGCAGTTAACATAATCACTTGAATATCCTTATCAATGGCTGTTATTCTCTCTAAAGTCTCAATCCCATCTATTCCGGTCATCTTTATATCTAAAAGGACTAAATCAGGTAAATTTTCTTTGACCTTTATCAAACCTTCCTTACCACTATGGGCGATAAAAACTTTGTATTCTTCCTCCTCTAATAATTCAAGCAGACTCTGGCATAAATCTACTTCATCATCAATGATTAAAATATTAGCCTTAGTCATTATGTCGCATCCACCACCTGCTTTTTCTCTTTTCTTTTTTCCAGGGGTAAGAAAATAGTAAAAATTGTCCCCTTTCCTAACTTACTCTCTACCGAAATATTACCCTTATGTTCCTTGATGATATTCTGGCAAATAGAAAGGCCTAAACCAGTGCCTTCCTTATAAGTAGTAAAAAAGGGTTTAAATATCTTTTTGAGATTTCCTTCCGGGATGCCTACCCCCGTATCTTCAAATCTTATTATTATTCCTTCCTGGGTAGAATTAAAACTGGTAGTAATATAAAGTTCTCCACCATATTTCATCGCCCGTATGGCATTAGAAATTAAGTTTAAAAAAACCTGTTCCAGGCAATCTGAATCAAACCAGCTCTGGGGCAATTTTGGATCATATTTTTTAATGATCTTTATATTCTCTGGAAGAGAATGCTTTAAAATCGGCTCTAATCTTTCTATTATTTCATTGACATTGCGATAGTCAAAATTAGAGCGAAGGGGATGAGAAAAATTTAACAAGCCACAGACAATCTTATCTATACGATCTATATTTCTTTGAATTGCTTGTAATTTTTCTATGGGGTAATTATCAGAATATTTGCTCTCTAAATGTTGAACAATTAGGCTTATGGTAGCTAAAGGATTCCTAACCTCATGGGCTACACCGGTCACCAATTCTCCGATTACAGATAATTTTTCCGATTGAATAAGCTGGTCTTGAGCTTTTCTTAATTCTTTGGTTTTTTTCATTACTTTTTTCTCTAAGTTTTCATTTAACTTCATAAGATTTTGTTGTAATTTTCTTCTTTCAGCAGCAATATCCCTACCACTTAGATAAATAATAGTCTCTCCTTCTTTACTAGTGGATACCACACCTGAGAAATCACCAATTAAAAGTTCCCTTCCTGGCCTCTTTAACTTTATTTCTATATTCTTTACCCTTTTTTCTATTATTATTTTATCTCTTAATTTTTTTATTATTTCTTCCGGTATGAATTCAAAAATAAAACTACCAATTAATTCCTCCTTCTTTTTTCCGATCATTTCTTCAAAAACCTGATTCACTCTCCTAATCTTTCCTTGGCTATCCAGGGTTATTTGAAAATCTGAGGAGTAATCTAATAGGTATTTAATATAATTCTGTTGGTCATATTCTAATTCTAAAACTGTATCTTTAGCTTTATTTTTTTTATGATCTGATTTTTCGGTTTCCAAAATTGCTTCACCTAAATTTTTATTTAAATTATATCGCAATTATTTCCCAAAAAGCTAAAATTATTTTCAATAAAATTACTGGGGTCAAATCTTTATTCTCTATTTATGCTTTCTTACTTTTCTTCTTTAAAATATTCATAAACACCAGGGAAACCAATACAACTCCTATCAAAATAGCCTGAGTAATGGTGAATAAATTAAAAACTTTGTAATTATTTTCGTAAAATCTGAAAAATTCTATGATAAAGCGGGAAATTGAAAATAATATAAAAAAGCTCAACATAATAAACCCATCATATTTCTTATATTTTTTCATCCAGAGGAGGATAAAAAATAATAAAAATCCGTCAAATAAAGAACTATAGATTTGGGTAGGAATTACCGGGAGAGTATAGGAACTTCCGGAGGCAATCAATCCATCTTTTAATTGCTGTAAATATACCGGGGGCATATGTAAAGAAGGAAATTTAATACCGTAATTTTCCGATACTACACCAAAGCAGCAGCCGTTTAAAAAACAACCTATCCTCCCGATCCCTATTCCGAGAGCAATGGAGGGAGCAGCAATATCAGCATATTTCCAGAATGAAATCTTAGTTCTTTTGACATACAACCAGCATAGAAAGTAAGCTACAAAAAATCCCCCTAAAAAGCTTAATCCACCCTGCCTAAAATATAATATTTGCATAGGGTTTCTCATATAATAATCAAGGTTGGTTAAAACATATCCCAATCTGCCCCCAATCAAGGCACCTAAAATCACATACAGGCTTATATCCAAAATTCTTTCCGGGTCTTCTTGACTTTTTTTTGCTTCTTTCATAGCAAAAAGAATGGCTGCAATAAAAGCTAAAGCGATCATCACTCCGTAAGAATAAATGGAAAATGAACTAATGGTAAATAATATTCTATACATTAAAATTTACTCCTTATCTTGTTCTTTATATTTTTCCTCTTCTTCCCATTTTTCCCTTTTTTCCCCTTCTCCTTCGTTTTCTTTTTCCGGAGCACGGAACAAAACATGAATCAATAATACTAACATTCCACATACAAGCGCTGAGTCGGCAAAATTAAAAACCGGCCAGATTCTAAAATCTATAAAATCTATTACTTTTCCATCAATTCTCGCCCGATCAATCAGATTGCCTACTGTACCGCCCAGGACAAGTGTTAAAGGAATGTACATAAAAGGGTCTTTTTTGAAAATTATTTTTTTGTAGATTAAAATCACTAAAATTACTGAAATCAACGTCGCTATTATAAAGAACGAGGTATTATATTCAAAAAAACCAAAGGAGGTTCGGGGATTCTCTATATAAGTTATATGAAATATCCCCTTAATCACCGGTATAGATTCCCCGATCTTCATTTTATATTGAATGAAAAGCTTGCTCGCCTGATCAAATAATATCACAAATATGGCAAAACTAATATATCCCATGCTATTTCTTTTACTCCTCGAAATGTTCATGCATTACTTTAGCACATTTTTCACAAATAGTCGGGTATTTCTGGTCTTCTCCTACTGTCTCACTGTAACACCAGCATCTTTCACACTTCTTGCCTGGCGCCCTGGTTACCAGTACTTTAATATCTGGAAATTCAACACCCGCATAGGCACCAGAAGAAAGTCCTTTTTCTCCTTCTCCTTGAACTATATCGGTTTTAGAAACGATAAATATGGTTTCCAGCTGATCCTTAAAGGAGATTAAATAATTATAAACTTCTTTATCTTCGGTATAAATATTTATCTGCGCCTCTAAGGAATTACCGATAAAGCCTTCCCCTCTTTTTACTTCCAGTGCTTTTAAAACATCTTTTCTGATTTTTAAGAGGTTATCCCATTTTTTTTCTAAATTTCTATCTCTATAATTTTCATTTACTTCCGGCCAGGAAGTGAGAAAAACGCTTTCTTCGCCTTTTT
Organism: Atribacterota bacterium; assembly: GCA_038203565.1. Lineage (GTDB taxonomy): Bacteria > Atribacterota > Phoenicimicrobiia > Phoenicimicrobiales > Phoenicimicrobiaceae > Sediminicultor. Next base: position 46,573 of record JBBRDV010000004.1, on the reverse strand, counting down.
CAATCTCTCTTAAGTGTTGCCATATTTCCTCCGCGGTAAAACTTAATACCGGTGCAATCAGTTTAACTAAATCATTTATTATCTGATACAATACTGTTTGAGCTGCCCGGCGCTCTTCGGAATCGGTAAATGCGGTGTAAAGCCTATCCTTAATTATATCCAGATAAAATGAACTCAAATCGATAGCACAGAAGTTATGAATTTCATGATAAAGGGAATGAAATTCAAACTTATCATAGCTTTCATTTACTCTTTTTACCAAACTTTGAAAATTACTCAAGACCAACCTGTCTAATTCGTTAAGTTTATCATAAGAAACCACATCTGTATCAGGATTAAAGTCTGATAAATTTCCCAGGATAAACCTGGCGGTATTTCTAATCCTTCGATATATTTCCACTAATTGATCTAATATCTTGGAAGATATCCTGATATCTGTCCGGTAGTCAGAAGAGGCCACCCATAATCTCAATATATCTGCTCCATATTTTTCAATAATCTCCTGAGGGGCAATAACATTGCCTATAGATTTGGACATTTTCCTGCCTTCTGCATCGACAATGAAACCATGAGTTAGAACAGTTTTATAAGGTGCCTTTCCAAAAGCAGCTACCGAAGTCAGTAGTGAGGTTTGGAACCAGCCTCTATGCTGGTCTGTTCCCTCTAAATACATTTCTGCCGGCCAGTGGAGTTCCTCTCTCTTCTTAAGCACTGCCGCATGACTGCATCCGGAGTCAAACCATACATCCATTATATCCTTCTCTTTCTCAAAATCTTTACCCTGGCAGTGAGGGCACTTAAAATCCTTGGGTAGAATCTCTTGGGCAGACAGGGCAAACCAGGAATCTGACCCTTTTTCCAGGAAGAGTTTTTTAACCGAATTTATGGTTTCTTCATTTACTATAATTTCCCCGCATCCTTTACAGTAGAAAACCGGGAGGGGTACTCCCCATACCCTTTGACGGGAAATGCACCAGTCGGTTCTGCTCTCTACCATACCATATATTTTTTCCTTACCCCAGGCAGGAATAAATTGAACCCTTTCTATTTCTTTTAGGGCTAAATCACGAAAGGCTTCGATGTGAACAAACCATTGCTCGGTCGCCCGAAATACTACCGGTTTTTTGCAGCGCCAGCAGTGGGGATAAGAATGCATTATTTTGCCGACCTTCAATAAAGCACCATTTTTATTTAACTCTTCTATTATTGCAATATTTCCTTCTTGATAAGTTAATCCTTTAAACTTTCCACCTTCCTGGTTAAATTTTCCCTGGTTATCAAGGGTAGTAAATATAGGAATTTTATATTTTACTCCTATCTCATAATCCTCCTGTCCGTGTCCCGGTGCAGTGTGTACACAACCGCTCCCTTCATCCAATAAAACGTGGTCTCCTAATATCATTAGTGAATCTCTATCAAAAATAGGATGTTTACACTTTAAACCCTCAAATAATTTACCTTTTGCTTTTCCGATAATCTTATAATCAACCATTTTAATTTCCTTCATTACTTTTTCTACCAGAGCGGAGGCTAATAAGAGATTCCCCTTTTCTGTTTTAACTAAACTATATTCAATATCCGGATTAAGAGCAACCGCCATGTTGCCGGGAATAGTCCAGGGGGTAGTAGTCCAGATAACCGCGTAATTTTCCCCTGATTTACTATCCGGGAATATTTCCGCTAAACTATCTTTTACTATAAATTTAACATATATGGAGGAAGATTCTTTGTCGTGATATTCTATCTCAGCTGCTGCTAAAGCTGTTTCACAATGAGCACACCAATATACCGGTTTCAATCCTTTGTAGATATATCCTTTGGAAAACATCTTTTTAAATATTTCTATCTGTTCTGCTTCATAATCCGGGTTAAGGGTTAGATAAGGGTTTTCCCATTCTCCCATTACCCCTAATCGTTTAAATTCTTCTCTTTGCACCTTGATATAATATTTGGCATACTCTGTACACTTCTTCCTTAGCTCAACCGGGTCTACCTCGCTTAAGCCAACTTTCATATCTTTGGTAACCTGAAACTCTATAGGCAAGCCATGGGTATCCCATCCGGGAACATAGCGGGAATTATAACCTTTCATCGATTTGTACTTGGGGATTATATCTTTTAATATCTTATTATAAGCAGTGCCGATGTGGATATTACCATTAGCATAGGGAGGTCCATCGTGCAAAATGTATTTTTTCAGGTTTTTCTTTTTTTCCAATACTTTCTTGTATGTCTCCTGTTCTTTCCAAAATTCTAACAATTTAGGCTCTTCCTGAGCTAAGTTTGCTTTCATTTTAAATTTTGTTTTCGGTAAATTTAAAGTGTCTTTGTATTCCATTTGAATCTCTCCTCGTGCTTTATAATTTATATAATATAACAAAAAACCTCTTGCCTGATAAAAGGACAAGGTAAATCGTATCTCGTTAAGAATTAGTTAGTTGGTTATCAAGACAAATCTCTTGCTTGGTAAGAGAAGATTTAGATTTCCTATTCCCTCTCCCCTCGGAGGGAGAAGGTTAGGGTGAGGGGGAATTCTTAACTAATTTTTTCTATTTTATCTAAAAATTTACTTTGATTGATATCGTAAATCTTAATAAGCTTATTTTTACTGCTTTTCCCCGAAATTATTTCAATTTTTGATTTCGCTACATCGAAATATTTAGATAAATAGGCAATACATTTTTTATTGGCTTTACCTTCGACCGGCGGGGCGGTAATGGTAATCTTTATAGCGTTATTATGTACTCCAACAATTTTATTCTTGGATGAACCGGGGACAATTTTTACCTTGATTACGATATCATTCCCCGTAATTTTAAAATAATCATTGATATCGTTGCTCATCTTCTGTTTCTTTGATTTTAAAATTTTCTTCTATGCCTAATCCTTCTAATTTACCCGTTTTCTCTCCGGAAACTTTATTCTTTGTTTTTTCTTTAGACATTTCATTCTCTTTAAACTCGTAATTTCCTTCTTCCCCAAAATCCTCATTTTCAATCATTTTTAGGTATAAATTCAACATTGATTTAAATTTTTCTTTAAATGTAAATTTATATCTTCGCAAGTTATCAACTTCGTTTTTTAACAAATCTTCTTTTTGAAAGACCTGCTGTTTTAATGCCATAGCTTCCATCTCTGCTTTTTCTATGATTACCTTTGCTTCCTTTTCTACCCTGCTCTTAATCTCTTCGGCAGATTTTTGGGTATTTACTAAGGCGCTCCTCAAAGTTTCTTCAATCTCTCCAAATTCTTTTAATTTTTCTTGTGTTTTTTCTATTTCTTCATTAAGTCTTACGTTTTCATTGATTAATTCTTCGTAGTCTTTTACTATCTTATCTAAAAAATCATCTACCTCTTCTTCGTTATAACCTCTGAATGACCTAGAAAATTCTTGCTGTTCGATATCCATTGGTGTAATTCTCATTCAATTATCCCCCCTCATTTAATATTTCAGTTAATTTTTTTATATACATTAAAAAGCTATACTAACAAGTATATTAATTAGTGCTCTTTGCAGCACGTTTAGTAAAAAAAAGACAATTATCGGTGAAAGATCTAACCCCATACCCCCTAAAGGCAATATAATCCTAAAGGGCGCCAAAACCGGTTCGGTAACTCTATAGATAAACCGAACCACCGGGTTGTAGGAATCTATAGGCATCCAGGTTAAAAATATTCTTGCTAAAATTAAATAACCGTAAAGTCTGAAAACTATATTAATTATTTGCAACAGTAAAAGCATAGATAATATTTTACTTCCTCTTTTATCATTTTATACAGGCAATTTAAATTAGTGGTTAATGAAACCCGAATATTCCTCTGCCGATTCTAACCATATTAGCGCCTTCTTCTATAGCTACCTCAAAATCATCAGTCATCCCCATGGAAAGATAGTCCATTTTAAGGTTCTTTATATTTTTACTCTTTATTTCTTTAGATAATTCCCTGAGTTTCCTAAAATATGGACGAACTTTTTCTTTATCTTCTTCTATTGGCGCAATAGTCATTAAACCTCTAACTCTTATTCTGGAAAATTCAGATATTTCTTTTAGAAAAGGTTCTACTTCTTCCGGTTTAATTCCGTATTTGCTTTCTTCCCCGGAAACATTCACCTCAACTAGAACATTCGTTGTCTTCCCAAATTGCAAAGAACGTTTATCTATTTCTTTGGCTAATTTTATACTATCTACAGTTTGAATACAATCAAATATTTCTATAGCGTATTTTACCTTATTAGTCTGCAGGTGTCCTACTAAATGCCACTCTGTATCGGCAGTCAAAATTTGATATTTTTCTTTAGCTTCCTGAACTTTATTTTCGCCGATTATTTTTACCCCAGCATTTATAGCTTCTTTTATTTGCTCTATGGTAGCAGTTTTAGTTACCGCCACCAATTTTATTTCTTCGGGGTTTCTATTCGCCTTTAAGGCTGCTTTTTTTATTTTTTCGTTTATTATCTCTAAATTATTTTTGATTGTTTCCACAAGCTATAACCTTTTTTTATTTATTGTTTATTGATTATTCAACTAAAAAATATAAACACTCATTCAATTAATCTTAAAGTCTTATACTCTATGTTTCTTTATCGTTTTTAAAATAATTTTTCATTCTTTCTCCATCAACTATATACACTACTCGCTCAGCTAAATTTGTAGCATGGTCAGCAATCCGTTCAATATTATTAGAAACAAAAATCAAATGAATCGCCCTGCTGATAGTATGTGGGTCTTCCATCATGAAAGTTAAGAGTTCACGCAATATTTGATTATCCAAATCGTCAACCGTCTTATCTCTTGCCCATACTTCCTTGGCTGACTCTACATCTCCGTTGAAATAGGCATTTAAGCTATCTTTCAACATATTTTGGGCAATTTCAGCCATTCGGGGAATATCTATTAGGGGTTTTACCATTGATTTGGTTGATAGATATTGACTAGCCTTAGCTATGCTTACGGCATGATCTGCTACCCTTTCTAAATCAGATACGGTCTTATAGCCACAGCCGATTATCCTTAAATTTTTGGCAATGGGATGACGTAAAGCAATCAATTGCAAACACTGTTCTTCGATATCTAATTCCATTTTATCAATTATATCATCATTTTCAATTACCTTTGCCGCTAAATCCAAATCCTGTTCAACTAAAGACTTTATAGACATATCAATTGCTTCTTCGACTAAATATGCCATCTTTGTCAGACTTTCCCTTAAAGCGGTAAGTTCGTTAGCAAAATATAATTTTCTCTCTTTTTTAATCATAATTTTTTGTCCCCTATATTATATTCGTATCTAGTATCTCGTATCTCGTATCTCGTAAGAGAAAAATTCCATTTATCCAAACGAGATACGATTCATCATTCACGCGATACTAATTTAGCTTATGCTTAATATATCAAAAATAGCAACATTTTTCAATAATTTTATATTCCTATGGTATATTGAGTGGAGAAATAGAAAACGGGAGACACAAAATATTACCAAGTAGAAAAAGGTTATTAGTAAATAGCTGAGGGGCAGACAGGCTATTCACTAACGACTAAATTACTTTCTCTTCTTAAGAGCAGCGCCTCCCAGGTAGGCCTCCTGGACTTTTTTATTACTCTTTAAATCAGAAGCCAGCCCGCCAATAGTAATATTCCCGGTTTCCAGCACATATCCCCTGTCAGCGATACTTAATGCTTTGCGAGCATTTTGTTCTACTAATAATATGGATATACCCTGATTATTAATTTCACGGATAATTTGGAAAATTTGTTTTACTAATAAGGGAGCCAATCCCAGAGAAGGTTCATCCAGAAGTAAAATACGGGGGGTGCTCATTAAACCTCTTCCCATTGCTAACATTTGCTGTTCTCCACCTGATAATGTTCCGGATAATTGATTACGTCGCGCTTTAAGAATAGGAAATAAATCATAAACCCTTTCTTTGGACTCTTTAATATTCTTTTTGTCTTTTCTTCGAGTATATGCACCCAAGTTAAGATTTTCATCGACTGTAAGAGTAGTAAATACTTTTCGACCCTCGGGTACGTGCGAAATACCCCCCATAACTATTTTAAACGCCTTAACATGGTTAAGTTCTTGATCATTTAACTTAATTTTTCCGCTGCGGATGGGCAATAACCCGGAGATAGCCCTTAAAAGAGTGCTTTTTCCTGCTCCATTTGCCCCCAATACGGTAACTATTTCACCTTCGTCAACTGTAAGTGAAATTCCTTTAAGAGCTTCAATAAAACCATAAAATATTTTTAAATCTTCTACTTTCAACAATATAGTCATATTACTATTCCTCCTCCTCTTCGTCTTTGCCTAAGTAAGCTTCAATTACTTGAGGATTATTATATACATCTTCGGGCAAACCCTCAGCAATTTTTTTACCTTCATCCATTACTGTAACCCAATGAGAAATTCCCATTACTACATTCATATCGTGTTCGATAAGCAAAATAGTTAAATCTTCCTTTAATAAGGATTTTAAAAATATTATCAGGTCTTCAGATTCTTTATCATTTAGGCCGCTGCTTGGTTCGTCTAAAATTAATAAATCAGGATTAGAGGCTAAAGCTCGGCCTATTTCTAACATTCTCTGATTACCATAGGCAATATTTTTTGCTAATTCATCTTGATATTTCCATAATCCGACCTGTTTAAGACGATCTTCAGCATTTTTCTTAATTTCCAATTCTTCTTTTCTTTGCCCGGGAGTTTGTAAAACAGAAGACCAGGTTCCTTCCCTGCTGCGGCAGTGCTGGCCGGCCATAACATTTTCCAGACAGGTCATATTAGAAAAAAGTCGGATATTTTGAAAAGTCCGTGCAATCCCCTTTTTTATAATCTGATGAGGTTTTTTACCGGCAAGGTCTTCTCCTTTAAAAACAACTTTTCCACCATCAGCTTTGTATATGCCGGTAACTACATTAAACACGGTAGTTTTTCCTGCTCCATTAGGGCCTATCAGACTGCTTATTTGCCCTTGACTCACTTTAAGGTCAAAATTGTTTACTGCAATTAATCCGCCGAATTTTTTGGTAAGTTTATCGGTTTGAAAAACAACTTTATTAATTTTATTTATTTCTTCATTTTCTTGCTTGGTTCTTATCATTGTTTCTATACTATTATTGTTTTTAGCCATTTTCTTCTCCTGCTTTCATCAAAAGTGATTTGAATTCGGCAGCCCCCCTCTTTCTGGGCCAAATACCACCAGGTCTAAATATCATCATAGCCACCATTGCTGCTCCAAAAATTAGCATTCGGTATTGGGCAAAAGTTCGGAAGAATTCTGGGAAAAGGCTGATGGCAGCAGAGCCAATTAACACTCCGGGGATGGAACCCATTCCTCCGATTAATACGATAGAGAAGAGCAAACAGGACTCCATAAAGTTAAAACTCTCCGGAGATACCATCATTAATTTAGTAGCATAAACATTACCGGCTACCCCGGCTAAACCCGCTCCTAAAACAAAAGCCAATAACTTATAATACCTAACATCAATCCCGGTAGCCTCCGCAGCAATTTCATCTTCTCGGATACAGTTCCAGGCTCTACCTATACGTGAACGCTGCAAATTAACTAACCCGATGATGGTCAGGCCGACTATTAACCAGATGTAATAATAAAATTTAGTAGAATTATCAACTACAAAGATACTACCCAACGAAGGAAAATCAATTCCGAAGACTCCATTTGGACCACCAGTTATTCCGAATGGATTGTTATTTAAAGTAAGCCGGATGATTTCACCCATTCCGATGGTTACAATACATAGGTAATCTCCTCTTAAATGGATGATCGGAGCACAGACTAACCAGGCAAAAGCGCCTGCTGCAATCGCACTTATTGGTAATAATATCATTATAGGAATACCAAAATATGTATTAAGAATTGCCGTGGTGTATGCACCAATAGCCATAAATCCCATATGCCCTAAATCAAAAAGCCCCACTTCTCCTAAAACAATATTTAAACTAAGCCCCAAAAGAGCATAGATGCCAAAGAAAAATAAGACATCTACCCAATAAGCATTTATTATAAAAGGTAACACTATAAATAAAATTGCTATTAAAATAACCAGCCAACTTTTAAATATACTATTTTTTTGGTTTATATTTTTGTTTAATTTCATATTTTCGCCCCTTTACACTTTTTCTGCAACTTTTTCACCCAAAAGACCTCTGGGGCGAAAAATTAATACTAATATTAACACTAAAAATACAAACACATCCTTATAGGCAGTAGAAATGTAGGTGGAACCTAACATTTCCAATACTCCCAGGAGAAGCCCGCCCAGCATTGCACCAGGGATATTACCGATACCCCCCAGGATAGTAGCAGTAAAGGCTTTTAATCCATAATTCCATCCCATAGTAAAACTAATTTTTCGGTAATACATTCCAACCATTACCCCTGCCATTCCTCCTAAAGCCGGACCTAAGGCAAAAATAAAAAATATAATTGTTTCAATATTTATCCCCATTAAAGCGGCAGTATCTCTATCCAAAGCACAAGCACGGATAGCTGCGCCAAAGGTGGTCTTTTGAACAATGTAATATAAAAGTCCCATAAGTACAAAAGAAATCGCTAAAATTATAACCTGGAGTAAAGTAATTTTAATTCCTCCAATATTTAACATAACCGAAGGGACAACCTGTGAGGGATAAGCTTGCGGACGCGGACCCCAAACAACCATTATCCCATTTTGTATAACAATTGAAGCACCTAATGCAGAAACCACTGCGGGAAGCCGGCCTACTGAATATATTGGACGATAGGCAATTCGCTCTATTAGAGTACCGGCAATTCCTATGCCGATTGCGGCTATTAACATAGCCGCAATCATGCCGCCCCATATACCAAAGGTAACGGTAACATAGGTAGAGCCAAATACGAGAAGGGTATATCCAAGATAAGAACCCAGGGCAAATAAATCTCCATGTGCAAAGTTAATCAACTTCATTACCCCGTATACCATGGAATAACCGAGAGCAATAAGAGCATAAAATGAGCCTATGGTCAATCCGTTAAGTAACTGCTCTAAAATAATTTTCATCTTCGTATTTTACCTCGTTTTATTTTATTTTCCGTAAATTCCGAAACTTCCATCTGCATTTACTACATAAAGATTAATTCCGGTTCCTACACGGTCACCAATTTCATCAAAACCTATTGGGCCGGTAATACTGGGGAAGTTCTCCATTTTATTTCTCAGATAATCAGCAATGACATCTGAATCGGTAGAACCAGATTTATCGATAGCTTCTGCAAGTACCCAGAGAGCATCGGCAGCATAGACTGACCAGGGGCTGGATGGAAGAGTATTATATTTTGCCTTATAAGCTTCTTTAAATGCCATTGCTTCAGGATTGGTAAAATATTCGATTAAAGCTTCCTGGGTTTGATAACAACCTGCAGCATACTCTAAACCGGCAATATTAATGAAATCTTCATTGATGGCCGCATCTCCGCCTACAAATACTGCCGTAATTCCGATATCACGAGCTTGTCTGATTATTAATCCTGCTTCCGGGAAATAGCCGGTAAAATAGAATATATCCGGATTGGTTTCTCTTAATTTAGTCAGAGGAACAGTATAATCAGATTCTCCGGGAGTAATTGCATCAAAGTAGACTAATTTTACTTCTCCGGCATCTATCTTAGGTTGCAAAGCTTTTTTAGTATCTTCAGCAAGCCCTAAAGAGAAGGTCTGGTTATCATGCATAATGGCTATTTTTTTGGCCTTAAAAAGAGGTACGACTTCATCTGCAAAAAATGCACCTTGAGTATCGGTTCTTCCACAAGTACGGAAGAAATACTTTAATCCTCTTTCGGTAAGACCGGTAACCGTTGCACCATAAGCAATATTTACTTTTTTAAATTTTTCATATATATCAGAACCTGGTTGGGTGACAGAGGAACCGTAGGTTTGAATGGCAGCAACTACATCCTTTTGAGTTATTAATTTCATTGCTGCTAAAGCTCCCGCCTTTGGCTGGCAAGCATCATCTGCAATTCTAATTTCAATCATTCTACCGCCTAAAATTCCACCCTTTTCATTGATCATTTGGGCAGCAATCTCCACAGATTGTTTAGCCATTTCACCTTCAATTGCTGCTGCACCAGTAATTGGAGCTTGAAGACCAATGACCACCGGCGGCTTATCGGCAGCCATCACTCCAAATAAAGATATACATAGTACTAATACTAATACGCTACAACCTAACAATAATTTAATTCTTTTCATTTCTAATTCTCCTTTAATTTTTTTTAAATAAATCAAAAACAGTTATTTTAGTAAATCATCTAGCCATAACATTTAGAATTAACTTCTATTCTACAATTACTTAATAAATCCCTTCACCTCCTTTTTTTCTGTAATCGGTAGCAGGGGTCAGGTCTCAACATTTGACATAACATCCTAAGCATTTTTTTAGGGACAAGTTATGTCAAATGTTGAGACCTGACCCCTTTATCTATTCTTTATTTCTTTAAACCACCGAGGGTTCGATAATCAGTTCACCCCGTTCAAATCTGCCTATATCTAATTTATCGATGGGAATAGAAGTCTGCCCCTTAAGTATTAACTCTGCCATAAGCCGGCTGACTACAGGAGCCAGCATAAATCCATGACCGCTGTAACCTACTGCCAGATAAAAGCCGTTTACCTGGGGATGTTCACCTAGGATTGGTTGAGAATCAGGGCTCATGTTATATAGGCCTGACCATTGTCTTACCATACTCACTTCTTTTAATAAAGGAACAACCGCGGTCATCTTTTGAGCCATCTCCCGGGCAAACTGCCAGCTTGAACCTATATCGTGACCTTTGGGTTCATCGGGGCCACCAAAGCCCATAATGATACTCCCGTGAGGGGTCTGCTGACAGTAAAAATTACCAGAGAAGGACAGCAGCATCGGCTTAAATAGAGGGTCAACCGGTTCAGTGATTAAAATTTGATGCCTTTGGGAATATACCGGTATTTCCACTCCTGCCATTTTCCCTATTTCTCCCGAATAACCACCGGCGGCATTGATTACAATAGGAGTGAGCATTTCTCCCCGGTCTGTACTGACTGAAACTATCCTATTATTTTCGGTTTTAATTTCTTTTACTTCAGTAAAATTGTGTATCTTTACTCCTAACCTTTGAGCAGCCTCCGCATAAGCAAAATTTGTATTAAAGGGATTGGCATGACCATCGCTAGGACAGAAGGTTGCGGCCAATACCCCTTCCGTATTTAAAGGAGGTACAATCTCTTTGGCCTCTTCCACGGTGATGAATCTGGCATCAATACCCAATGATTGTTCTAAAGCTACATTTTTCTTAAACTGATTAACTTCTTTTTCGGTATAAGCCAGCATAAGATATCCGCCTTGATTCAGTTCGATATCATAATCCAGTTCTTGACTTAAATTCTCGAATATTTTTATACTCTCCCGAGCCAGGATACAGTTCATCTCAGTCCCAAACTGCTGTCTGATTCCTGCTGCACACCTACCGGTAGCACCACTGGCTAGAGTATTTTTTTCCAATAATATTATATTTTTAGCTCCCAATTTAGCTAAATTATAAGCGATACTGCAGCCAACTACCCCTCCACCAATAATAACAATATCTGCTTTCTTAATCATCATCATCCCCTGCCAGAGTGCCCAATTTTACCGGCTTGGCGGGCGGTCTAAAGGTTGGTACGGCTACTTCTTCTATCTTCTTATGACAAAACTTAGCGATCTCCCTTAGTATAATCCTGTGGCAAGTGCTACCCTGGCATCTTCCCATTCCCGCCCGGGTAATCCTTTTAATCTCATCAAGGGTGGTATAGCCTTTTTCTAACACCTGCCTGATTTCTCCCCAGGTGATATCTTCACATCGGCAAATTATGATCTCATCTTTCATTGGTTTTGTCCTCCACTTTTATGCTTCTTACTTTCATAGCCATACTTTTAGGGACCTCCAGGGAAATTATGTTAGTTTTGTTTTTAATCTTTAAGACCCTTACTACTTTCGCTTTACCCAGTATACCACCTGCTCTGTCTAAAGCATAAACATCTTCTCCTTTTTCCGGTAGAGGCAGCATTTCATGGGGTAACTTGATTAAGGATTTTTCCTCTGAATAATTCATATCTATTACAAATATGGCCAGACCGGGGCAGGAACTGATACAGATCCCGCAGCCGGTACACTTATCAAAATCGACCTGAGGTAAGTCGTTTATATCTTTAAAAGGTTTTATCGCTCCAAACTTACAGGATGCGGCACAAGGGTCGCAGGGTATTTTCTGAAAGCATTCTATGATGACTACCGGGCCTTTAGCTAATCTTTTTTTATCCGGAATTACTTTTTCCAAATCATCATCGGTCGGTATGCCGGTTCTTTCTAACATAGTTAATCCCTCCCCTCCTTTATTAAGGCTTTTTCTATGCCTCTCTTTATCTCTTCACTTAAAGGGTTGTCTCTCAATTCTTTTAATTCTACTTTTAATTTTTTATCTTGCTCTTGATAATTATCACATTTATATCCTAAGCTTACCGCGGTATTCAAACCGGCAATTTGACCTTCCAACATGGCACTGCTGGCCTCTTCGATACCGGCTACATCTCCGGCAATATAGATTTTATCTTTAGTAGTTTTCATATTATCATCTCTTAAGGCCACATAGCCGCAAAGCTCAGGAACATATTTCATCTGACAGCCAGCCTGCCAGAGCAGGTCAGAGAGTGGAGATAAACCTACCGCCAGGCAGATAGTATCCACCTCAAGTTCTTTTTCTGTCCCTGGAATAAATTCAAAATTTCGATTGATTTCAGAAATTACTGCTCTTTCTACACAATCCGTACCGTACACTTCTTTTAGAGTATGAGAAGTATAGATAGGTATTCCCAAACGTCTAATCTTGGAGGCATGCACCAGATATCCGCCTATCTTGGGAAGAGCTTCCACTATTGCCTCTACCTTGATCCCGGCTTGCAGGAGCTGATAGCTCACAATCAGGCCGATATTGCCTGCCCCGACCATTAAAATATTATTACCCGGGACTACGCCGTAAAGATTCATTAAGGTCTGCACCGCCCCGGCACCATAAACTCCGGGCAAGTCGTTGTTTACAAAAGGCAGCATATTCTCTGAGGCCCCGGTAGCTATAATAATTCTTTTGGCCTTTAGTTTTTTCAATATATCACCATTCACTCCCTGGACAATGGTAATGACCTCATCTTCATAATAGCCGGTGACTGTAGCATTAGCGATTACCTCAATATCATCATATTCTTTAATATCCTGTATCATCTTTTCGGCAATTTCTATGCCTCTGATCCCGGCAAACTGTTTTTCGGAACCAAAAAATTTATGGGTTTGTTTAATTAACTGTCCGCCTAATTCTAAACCATCGTCAACAAGAGTTACTTTTGCCCCCAGGGAAGCAGCATAGATTGCTGCCGATAATCCTGCCGGACCCCCGCCAATAATGGCTATATCAGTTATTTTCAATTGAAATCACCTTTTCCTTTTTGAGTCTCTACTCTCATTCCCTCTTCCAATTTAGTTACACAGGTTCTGATATTGGGGACGCCGTTTACTTTCATCAGGCAAGCTGAACATTTTCCTATGGCACAAAAAAATCCTCTGGGGCGTTTATATTTAATGCTTCTGCTTAATACCTTTATTCCAGCAGCCACCAGGGCAGAAGCAATAGGCTCACCCTTATAGCCTTCTAATTCTTTCCCGTCTAAAGTGAATTTTATTTTTTCCTTTTGATTAAATTCCAAAATGGGATGCTCATTTATCCGCATACCTTCCTCCCGTTATTTTAATATGATTGTAATAATCTAAAATTTTACTTTAACATAAAGATGGCAGCCATACGGCCGGTATTTCCTTTATCTCTTCGGTAGGAAAAGAAAAGTTCAGGATGATCTGCCGTACAAATTTCGTTAACAAAAATATTCTTTTCCTCTACTCCTCCTTTAATCAATTGCCCATAGTTTGCTTTTCTTAAATCAAGGTTCCTGCCGTTCTTATTTTGCAGGGAAATTGGTTCACCATTGTACTTAGCTTCATTTAGCCAATAATCATTAATTTTATCTTGCTCTTTAAAGTTATAACAGCAGGGACCAATGGAGGGAAAAATGGCAGCTAAGCAGGAGTGGGGATTGGTCTTAAAAATTTTTTCCATCTTAAACAAAGTTTTTAAGGTTAATTCCAATTCTGTTCCCTTTCTTCCACTATGAATCAAGGCAATAGCTTTTTTAACAGGGTCTAAAATAAAAATAGGTACACAATCAGCATAACACATTATAAGAGGTATACCGGGGGTATCTGTAATAAAGGCATCGGTTTGTGCAATTCCCTTGGAATATTTAAAGGCTCCCTTTCCCTTATCTTCTTTTCTTACTAAGCTTATTTTATCTTTGTGGACTTGCTGGGCAGTAACCGCGGTTCGATAATCAATGCTTAAAGCATCTAAAATTATTTTTCTGTTTTCTGCTACGCAGTTTTCTTCATCGCCTACATTATAGGATAAATTAAGGTTGTCAAAGGGGGTTCTGCTTACCCCACCCGTTCGAGCAGTAAAAGCATTTATTACTAAGTTGGTGTTGTCCAATCCACTACAGTTGAAATATTTTATTTGTCCAAGTTCTTTTAATTCAAAATCCTGGTTCAAATTATCTCTACTCTTTAATAATATTTTTTAATGCTTATATATATAATCCTACGGGCAGACACAAGGTCTGCCCCTACTACCTCCAGCAACAATTGGGAACATATTTTTTAGTTTTTTCCGATAGCTCTTGAATCTTTTCGTTAGGATAGGGCTTTATCTTTTGATATGAAGGATCGAGGGTCTTCTCTAAAGGAGAGAAATTTTGTAAGACATATTTTTTCGCCCCGGTAATATACCTGGCAATTTCCATAATAATCTCTTCGGAATGTAATAAAGGTACGACAGTAGTGCGAAATTCATAATCAATTTCTGAGTTCATTATTAATTCAATACTGTCTTTTACCTTCTCCATCATCATCTTATCTTTAATACCCGCGGCTTTAGAATAATTGTCAAAATCTAATGATGACTTAATATCCAGGGCAATATAATCCACCAAATCAAAATCTAGGAGATTTTTTAGTAATTTCGGATTAGTACCATTAGTATCCAGCTTTATTAAAAAACCTTTATCCTTTATTCCTTTAAAATATACAGGTAAATCGGGGTATAGGGTGGGTTCTCCTCCGCTCATACATATACCATCGATAAAATCTTTTCTCTCTAAGAGATAACTGTCTATTTCTTTTTGAGGAATGTTTTTAAAATTATCCGGACGCAATATTAATTCACTATTATAGCAGTAAGGACATCTAAAATTACATAAAGGGAGATACAAAGTAGAAACAATTTTCCCTTCCCAATCAATCAGAGTGGTTTCAATCATTTGCTTTATGGTAATATTCAAATTGCTGCTTCCTCTCTAATCTCCTCCAAGTGAGGGATCTTTCCTCTCCATATTTTGATCTCATTATCCTCATTATCTACGATTACTATTGAAGGAGTGGATGCAATATCATAATAACTTGCTTCCGCCAGACCATCAGCCGTATCTATATCAAAATATTGAACCTCCGTCTCTTTTTCCAATTGTTTTCCCAGCTTTTTAGCTTCCGGACAATGAGGACAGTTTTTTTGCCAGAATATTTTTATTTTCATGGTATTTTCACTCTCTTCTAAATTTTTCTTTAAACTTTATAATTTCCGGAATGCCGGTCTTTTAGTTCACCGATCTTATTTTTATTCCAGTTAGTTATTTTGCTATAATATCCCACTATCCTGGTTACTCCATATACATCTTCACTCCCACATCCATTACAATTCTCCTGTAATCCTCTGCTCACTTCACTACAGGTATTACATATGGTAAACTCAGGCGAAATAGTAAGTTGGGAACATTGAGTATGTTCCCAAACTTTCTTAATTAAATTATAGATACTCTCCGGTGAAGGACGACTTTCTCCTACAAAGGCATGAATAATCGCTCCGCTCTTTATTAAAGGATGGAACTTACTCTGTTTAATAATTCGAGTAATCAAATCTACCGGTGCTGAAGCAGCAAAATGGATACTATTAGTATAATAACTTTCGTCTCCATTGGAATTTCCTTTTATAACTTTTTTACTCTCTGGAAATTCCTGTAAATCGATTTTAGCTAACCTTCCTGCTGCGCTTTCGGCGGGAGATTCCTCTAAGGATAATTTTAAATTAAACTTCTCACTATACTCTCTGCATTTTAAACTCATAAAGGATACAATTTTTAACCCTAACTTTAAAATGTCTTCGCTTTCATGCAGTTGTTTACCGGTAATATGCTGGACTGCTTCGTTCAATCCGATTAATCCTATTAAGTAAGTTCCTTCATCTAAATTTACGTAAGGTCTACCATCCTGGGCTATCTTGCCTATCTGCCATAAAGGTCCGCTGGGACTTTCCATCATCATCTCTAAAAACTTTTTCTTCTGTAAATGAGCTCCAACCGCCAAACATAAAGCCTGATCAATTTTCTCTAAAAATAATTTTAAATTATCTTCATCATTCAAATTAAAAGAAGATTCGGAAATATTGTTGTTAGGGAAAGTTTTATAAGCGCATTGGGGAAGGTTGATAGTAACATTTTGTATTCCGGCAAATCTTAGCTTTTCCGGATACTGTATCATTTCTTGATCGGTTATTTCTGTTTTTAATCGGCAGCAAGCAGCCAAACACATATCTTCCCTATCAAAAATAAAATAAGGTGAACCGTTCTCAGAAGCTACTTCACAGGCATATTTTAATAATTTTTTCTGTTCTGGGTCCTCGAAAGATTTGCTATCAATGTGCAGGTCCATTTTAGGAAAAGCAAAAACTTTTCCGTGATAATCCCCTTCTCTCCAAACCTCCATCAAAGCCCTTAAAAATAGTTGGGATTCTTTCTCGTATTCTCCATAAGTTTTTCCGGTATATTCCCCTCCCGGTCCGATTGCCGGTATATTTCTAAGATAGTGGGGAATACCGAGGTGAACATTGAAATCCAGGAAAAGACTTTGTCCTCCCCTTGAAAAGGCGTTTTGCGAACCGCTAAATATTAAATATTGGGCTTCTTGTTTTATTTCTTTAAAGGATGAATTTACCAAAAAAGGGGCATACATGATATTTAAATAACCAATACCTAAAGCGCCCGCATAATAGGCCTGCATGGAAGCCAGAAAAGTGTTTAAATGTCCGGTTAAAGTTCTGGTATACTTAGCTGGGGCGGAAGAAGTATCTAAATTTTCTAATTCTAGTCCATATTTTTTTAAATATTCAAGAGAATGACCGGAACAATAAATTCGTGGATAACCCAAATCGTGAATATGAATCCAACCTTTTAAATGAGCATCAGCTATTTCTTTGGAAAAAACTTCCTGCAGCATATATTGTTTGATGGTATTTTCAGCAATAGTCAAGTTTATAGCTTCCGGGTTATTGGTTCCAATATTACTATTTTCTTTACTTTTGGACAAAAACAGTTGTTTTAAATCATAAGTAGGCATTCCGATAATCTTTTGTTTTCTCCACTTATGTTCATATCCTCTGATAAATAGTTCATTGTCAACCAATTCTCTAATCAAGGAGGTGGAGATCTCGCTTAAGCCTCCATCTAATACATTTTTTTCTACAGCTTTGGCTATCTTTATAGAAACATTTAAAGGCAGCTCCGCCTCTTTAACTAAGGCCTGAATAATTTTTTTTCTGTCCCAAGGAAAAATATTCTCAGAAGCTGGAGTGGAAACCAACAGGGAAAGATCGGTTGTACTTTTGTGATTTTTTATTTTTTTTCTAACTTTTACACTTTCTCTAATTCTTCTTCTTTTATCTCGATATAAAATGTATGCCTTAGCAACTTTTACCATTCCTTCTCGGATCAGTGTTTCTTCTACTATATCCTGAACTTCTTCCACTTGAGGAATCTTATCCTTAAATCTTTTCTCTAATTTTATAATTACCTGATCGGTTACTTTTTCTGATACAGTTTTATTATCTTCCCCTGCTGTTAACATGGCGGCAAAAATAGCTTCGGTTATCTTCTTTTTATCAAATTCTAATAATTGGCCTTCTCTCTTTTTGATGGTTTGTATCATTTTAAAACCTCATTATAAAATATAGTTGTTAAATTATTCTTTAGATGAATAGTCGTTAGTTTTAAATATAATTTTCAGTTTTAGTTATCAGTTATATTAATTGACCAATTGCCAAATGCTAATTAGGGTTTATGGGAAATGGGAATTCTTATACAAATAAACTATTTATTCTATTTGCTAATCTTCCTTATTTCTTTTACGAAGCTGCTTAGATCTTTAAATTGTCTGTATACCGAGGCGAATCTTACGTAAGCTACTTCATCTAAATCTCGTAATTTGGAGATAACTAATTCTCCAATTAGAGTGCTCTTAACTTCATTCACTTCTTCACTTTTTACGGTATCTTCTATGTTGTTTACTAAACTATTTATAGTCTCTATGCTAATTGGTCTTTTTTCGCAGGCTTTGATAATTCCGTTGGTAATCTTTTCCCGAGAAAAAGGTTCCCTCCGATCATCTTTTTTTATTACCATCAGGGGAATTAAATCAATTCTTTCGTAAGTAGTAAATCTTTTATTACATTTTTTACAAATTCTTCTTCTTCTAACTACTAATTCATTTTCTATGTGCCTGGATTCAATTACCCCGGTATCGTAATAACCACAATAAGGACACTTCATCTTTCACCCCTACATGTAGAATTATATTTATAATAATACACTAAATATGGGATGTCAAGAAGAAATCGTTATATATTTTATAAATATAAATAAAAAGGGGCGGACAAATCCGCCCCCCCATACAATGAAATCTATTTATTATACGTTAATGGCTGTAATTCGCCCCCCGAAATTGCTATACGCTATTCCTTACTTTTTCTCCCTTAGAAAAGTGGGTATATCTAAATCATTATAACTTATCTTGTCTTTATCGAAATCAATCTCCTCAAGCTTGGGTTCTTCGGTGATTTTCTCTAAGGTTTCAAATCCGGTAGCTATCACCGTTACCTTTACTTCATCATTTAACCCTTGGTTAATTACCGCTCCAAAGATAATATTTGCTTCTGGATTAGCTGCCTTAGAAATTATTTCAGCAGCTCTATTAACTTCATGCAGAGTTAAATTTGAACCCCCGCTGATATTAAACAATAACCCCTTAGCTCCATCGATTTTTGTATCTAAAATTGGACTGTTTATAGCTCTTTGAGCTGCTTCTACAGCTCGGTTTTCACCACTGGCTCTTCCTACTCCCATTATGGCTGTACCGGCATTTGCTATAATCATTTTTACGTCCGCAAAATCTACATTTATTAAACCCGGCTCGACTACAATTTCGGTAATTCCCTGAATACCATGCAGCAGAACCTCATCAGCAATTTTGAAAGCATCTAATACAGAAGTATTTTCCTCAACAATCTGAAGTAATCTATCGTTGGGTATTACAATTAAAGTATCTACACATTCTTTTAATAATTTTATTCCTTCCTCAGCCTGCTTCATCCTTTTATGGCCTTCAAAAGAAAAAGGCTTAGTTACTACTCCCACTGTTAAAGCACCTAAGTCTTTAGATATCCGAGCAACAATAGAGGCACCACCGGTTCCTGTTCCACCTCCCATTCCAGCGGTGATGAATACCATATCTGCTCCTTTTAAAGCTTTAGCAATCCTGTCTTTGTCTTCTTCCGCAGCTTTACGACCAATTTCAGGATCTGATCCACTTCCTAAACCTTTGGTTATTCTACTGCCGATTTGTATTTTTTGTTCTGCATTAGAAAAGGCTAGCACTTGAGCATCGGTATTAGCGGAAATATAATTAACCCCTTGTAATTTTGCATCAATCATTCTATTAACAGCATTTCCGCCGCCGCCGCCTATACCGATTACTTTTATATTGATAAATTCTCCTACTTTATTGTTAAGGTTAAACAATTTATAGCCTCCTCACAAATAATGGAATATTTGCCTATTTAAAGGCGATAATAAAAATTAAAAAAAATCTTTCAACCATCTGATGATTTTAGTAAAAATATTTTTTACTTTTGTTTTTCTTTTGGTCGATTGAAATGATCTTCTGATAGCATATTTTTCGGTAGCAAAACTTAACAATCCAATTGCTTCAGAATAGGATGGATCGTTTATCATGTCTGCTAACTCCCCTTCGTAATGGGGTCTCCCTAATCGAGAGGGTAAATTTAAGACCTGTTCTGCAACCTCTGAGATACCGGGTAGAAGAGAACTTCCTCCGGTTATAACTATTCCTCCGGGAATCATATTGTAGCACCCAGATTTTCTAACTTCCATTCCTACCAAACTAAATATCTCACTTACCCGGGGTTCAATTATTTCTACCAGATACTTTTGGGATACATTAGAGTTATTCTTTCCGTTTATACTGGGAATCTCTACTAATTTTTCAGGAGAAACACTACTTATAATTGCGCTTCCATAGTTAATTTTTATCTTTTCAGCTTCTTCTATAGAAGTTCTTAAACCAACGGCTAAATCATTAGTTATCTGAATACCTCCTACTGGTAGAACTGCAGAATGTGCCAATTCACCTTCAGTAAAAATTGCTATTTCAGTAGTCCCCGCACCAATATCAATTAATAAAACTCCTAAATCTTTCTCAGCATTACTTAAAACTGCATTACTAGAAGCCAAGGTTCCAAAAATTATCTCCTCAATATCCAATCCCGCTCCTTCTACACATTTAATTAAATTTTGCACAGCGGTAATTGAGCCGGTTACAATGTGGACTTTACATTCTAATCTTGCTCCCGACATTCCCAGAGGGTCTGATATTCCACTTTGGCCATCAACTATAAATTCGCGGCTTAATATATGAATTACTTCTTTCTCAGAAGACACTATTCCTGCTTTGGCGGCTTCTATAACCTTTTCAATGTCGTTTTCTGTAATTTCTGGAGATTCTCCGGAAATAGCGATAACTCCTTTGCTATTTACAGAGGTTATATGGTTTCCTGAGATAGATACAAAAGCAGAATTAATACGAGTCCCTGCCATACGTTCAGCGCTTTCAATAGATTCCTTTGCTGATTGGATGGCTTGTTCCAAATCTATGATTATTCCTTTTCTTATTCCTAGGGAGGGGGATGTACCTATACCAATAATTTCTATCTGATCATCCTCACCTAATTCACCTACAACTGTACATACTTTTCCGGAACCTATCTCCAAGCCAACTACAATTTGATCCATTCCCATATTCATAACCTCCTGTATGCTTTGAAATATCATACACTACTGTGAAATTAAAGTAAACAGACTGATGTCTTTTATTTTACAACATTATTTTATTAATTTTATGACTAAACTGTCTTTAAAGCGAATATCTATATACTCTACTAATAATTTTTCCCTTTCAATTTTTTCCAAGGCTTCTCTTAACAAATTCTCCTTATTAATAATCACCTCTGACCTATTTACTCTCACTTTTAAGGTATCATCTTTATTGCAAATCATAAAATCATCCGGGGATAATATTTCTACCCGGCAAAACTTCTTGGGCAGTATCACTTCTGCCGAATTAATACTTTCTAATGCCGTCCTAAACTCAGGTTTATCTATAATTTCTCCAATTTTTATTTCATTAATCTCTAATCCTGATATTAGGGGCAGGGCAAATCCTTCTTCCGGTCTATCAATCTTAGATAAAACCATTCCCTCTTTAGTAGAGAAAAAATATTCTTCTCCGATATGGACAATTGCTGCTGCTTCTCTTTCTGTTAAGGAAATAACGATTTTATTGGGTATTACCCGTTTTATTTCTACCCCTTTTATCCGGGGTTCTTGTTTTAAAGAATTTATAGATTTTTTTAGATTTAGCTTAAAGATATTCTCGCCGAATTTTATCCCGGAATTAAAAAATATTTCATCCTCACTTAGATAATCATTCCCTTGTATAATAACCTCTTTGATATTACAAAAATTTGAACTAAATATAAAATTAAAAAAATTCCAGCCTAAAAAACCTATGGCCAAATAAAAAACTAATATCTTGATTACTCTTGCTGATAAAGGTTGATGTTTTTCTCCTTCTTCTTCCTCCTCCTCTAATTCCTCTTCTTCTTCCATCCATTCTTCATTCTCGTCAGTTATTTTCATCTACCCGATCTCCATGTTATGCCATATACAATATAGGAATTTCTTCTGGCTTCTTTCTTCTTCTTTTTTTTCTCTCTCTACGCTCTACGCTAAAAACTATATGCTATATACTAAATACTCGATACTATTTTTTTTTACGCGATACTCAATACTCGATACGCGATACTAATTTCAGGGTTCTCCCAAAATTTCTATTTCTCGTTCTAATTTTATTCCAAAATTTTTCTTTACTCTTTTCTCAATCTCTTCAATTAAATATAGAATATCTCTAGCTGATGCACCCTCATTATTTACTATAAAATTAGCGTGCCTGGCAGAGACCTCTGCTTTGCCCTGAGACAATCCTTTCGCTCCAACCTTTTCTATTAATTCTCCGGCATAATAACCCGGTGGATTTTTAAATATACTGCCCGCGCTGAATTTATCCAAAGGCTGCCTGGTTTTTCTGATTTCAATATTTTGTTTTATCTTAGATTCAATTTCCTCTTTATTCCCCTTTTTCAACAGTAGAGTGGCTTCTAAAATTATCACCGGCTGACCTTTTAAATTACACTCACGATAATGAAAATTTAAATTAGATTTGGATGTTCTTTCTATTTTATTTTCTCGGTTTAAAAAAGTTACATTTTGTACTACATCTGCCATGCAATTTCCCTTAAAACTGGCATTATTAATTATCGCTCCGCCCAAGGTCCCGGGAATAGCACAGGTAAATTCTAATCCGCTCAATTCTCTATTCAAAACCATCTTACTTAAGTGTACTAATGAAACTCCTGCACCTACTTTTACAATTTTATCAGAAAATTCTATTTTTTTAAAATCTTTATTTAGGTTGATTACCAAACCTCTTATCCCGTTATCCAAGATCAATAAGTTTGTTCCATTTCCAAGAACCAAGAAAGGCTTATTATATTCTTTGAAAATGGAAATGACTTTTTTTAAATCTTCGATATTGCCAGGGCTGCAAAAAACATCAGCAGGTCCGCCAATTCCTAATGAGGTATGATTTTTCAATGGCTCATAGTATTTAATTATACGGTCAATTCCTTGTTTTTTACACTCATTTTTTATAATATCTATATTTATGTTCATTTTCAAATCAAATTAAAATCCCTTTGTTTTCTTCAATTCTTTAGCCAATTCCTGACTAACTGTCCAAATATCTCCCGCCCCTATAGTTATTATTATATCTCCGGGTTGAATAATTTCATATAAATAACTTAAAATATTGTCTTTGGAAGGCAAATATTTTATCTGTCTGTGGTTGACTTTTTTAATTTCCCTAAATATGGTCTCTCCGCTAATTCCAGAAATCGGCGATTCATTGGCTGAATAAATATCACCAATAATTACACAATCGGCGTCAAAAAATGCCTTACCAAACTTTTCTGCTAAAAGTTTGGTTCTGCTGTAGCGGTGGGGCTGAAATACGGCAATTATTCTTCTATCTTGCCAACTGCTTCTTAAGGAACTCAAAGTTGCTTTAATCTCGGTAGGATGATGAGCATAATCATCAATAATTAATATGTTGTTATCAGTACTGGCAACAATTTCCATTCTTCTATGTACTCCCAGAAAGGTTTCCAATGTCTTAGCAATTTCCCTAAAACTTATTCCCAGTTCCAGGGCAACAGCAATTGCTGCTAAAGCATTTAAAATATTGTGATATCCAGCAACCTTTAAATAAAGTTCACCGATTTTTTCACTCCGCCAGTATATTTTTGATTTAGAATTTAACTTATCTAATTCTATATCTTTAGCCATCAAATCCGCTTCAGTAAATATTCCATAAGAAATATGGCTTCTCCTATATTGTTTTACCAGTTCTTTCACATTATCGCAATCCTTGCACCAGATGATTCGTCCATTATCAGGTACTTTATTAATAAATTTTCCAAAATCTTTTAGAATATTTTCCATATTTTCATAATGATCTAAATGATCATCTTCTATGTTGGTAACTATAGCTATACGTGGATTCAATTCCAAAAACGAACCATCACTTTCATCGGCTTCAACAACTACATAATTTCCTTTCCCTAATTTAGCATTATTTTTAGAGTTGTTTAGCTCTCCTCCCACTACTATGGTAGGATCGAAACCGTTTTTTTCTAATAATAGACCTATCATGGAAGCAGTGGTACTCTTACCGTGTGTACCGGCAATGGCTATTCCATATTTATTGTCCATAAGTCTTGCCAGCATCTCAGCCCTTTTGATTATGTTAATTTTCTTAGTCTTGGCACTTCTTATTTCTAGATTAGATTCGGAGATTGCCGATGAAACTACTATTAAATCTGCCCCTTCTACATTATCTTCATTATGACCTATAAAAACAGTTGCACCTTTATCAGCCAATCTTTTAGTTATCTCTGAAGTTACAATATCGGAACCACTGATCTTATGACCTAAATCAAGAAAAATTGAGGCTAAGCCGCTCATTCCTGCCCCGCCAATTCCAATAAAATGTATATGTAATTTTTTTTCATTCATCAGATATAATTCTACCTCTATTCCTATTTCGTATATCGTATATAGTATATCGTTTTTAAAACCACTTTTCACTTTTATTTTTTCGATATACGAAATATGATATACGATATACTTTTTATATATTTTTTATATTTTTTTAATGTAATCAGAAATATAGTCCACTATTTTTTTAGCTGAATTCACATTACTTAATTCTCTGCTATTCTTAGCCATCATCTCTAATTTATTTTTATTTTTTAATAAATCGAGTAAAACCTGGGCTAATTTTTCTCCGGATAAATCTTTTTCTAAAATTAATATTGCAGCCCCTTCTCTTTCAAAAATTTTAGCGTTAATTCCCTGGTGATCATGAGTAGCATAAGGGTAAGGTATTAAAATTGCCGGTAACCCATAAGTCCCAATCTCAGCTAAAGTTGTAGCTCCCGCCCGGCAGATTACTAAATCAGCCAGAGAATAGGCTTTTTCGATATCATGCAGATAAGGTTCTACCGAAAATATTTTATGGTCTTCTCCTAATATTTCCATCATGTTATCATAATCATCTTGCCCGCTAATCAACAAAATTTGCCAGTCGTTTTTTATAACCTCTTTTATTAAATCAATGCCTCCCAGAACAGCTCTATTAATTGAGGCTGCTCCTTTGCTGCCTCCCAATACCAATATGGTTTTTTTTGAAGAATCAAGGTTAACTTTTTTATATTCTCTGTCTGTGCCTTGTTTAATGTTTTTAAAACGTATGGGATTGCCCGTAAAAATCAATTTTGCTTTATTACTAAAATATTTTTTTGACTGATTAAAGCTTAAAAATGTTGCTCTGGTAATATGAGATAGAAATTTATTGGTAATCCCGGGTAATACATTCTGCTCATGAACAAAAGTTGGAATACCTAATATCGCGGACATCAAAACAACCGAGCCGCTTACATAGCCCCCTGTTCCAATAACTATATCCGGTTTATATTTTTTTATAATTTTATATGACTGAAATAAAGAAACTAAAAAAATGACCATAGCCGCTAAATTTTCAAAACATATTTTTCGTTGGAAGCCCCGGGCTTTAATTTTTTTAATTTTAAAACCTTCCCGAGGAACAAGTTTTGATTCCATACCCCTTTCAGTTCCTACAAATAAAATATCGTTTTTTATGTCTCTGTCTTTTATCTCGTAAGCTAAACTGATTCCTGGATATATATGCCCCCCTGTTCCACCACCCGAAATTATCACCTTTAATGCCATCAATTACGCTCCCTATTCTATTGCTTTATACCGGGAAATATTTAATAAAATTCCCGCGCAAAACATATTTACAATTAGAGATGAACCCCCATAGCTGATAAAGGGTAAAGTAATGCCAGTAGTGGGAATCATTTTGGTTACCACGCCAATATTTATAATGCTTTGAAAAACTATCATAGCGGTAATACCTGCAGCCAGTAAAGTTCCAAATTGGTCAGAAGTATTTAAGGCTATCCTGAATCCACGCCACAACAATATTGTAAAGAGAATAATTATTACTACAGTACCTATAAACCCTAATTCCTCACCGATTATAGAGAAGATAAAGTCAGTGTGTTGGTCGGGAAGATAAAAATATTTTTGTTTGCTCTCTGCCAATCCGATTCCAAAAATTCCCCCGCTCCCTAAGGCTAATAGAGATTGAATGATATGAAACCCGCTATCCAGAGGGTCTTTCCATGGATCTAAAAAGGAGAGCAATCTCACTCTTCTATATTCTTCTCTTGATAATATTAAAATTCCCAAGGGGATTGCTGCAACTATTAAGGCATAAAGCTGAATTACCCTGGTGCCCCCAATAAATAACATAATAAAAGAAATGCCCAAAATAATTAGGGAAGTACTAAAATCTGGTTCGTTCAAGATTAATAAAAACATGACTAGCACAATAATTAAAGTGGGTAGTATCCCTCTACTAAAGGTTTTTATATCTTCTACTTGTTTTCTGGTTAAAGATTCTGCCATATATAGGATTAAAGCAAATTTAGCAATTTCGGAAGGCTGAAAAGAAAAAAATCCTATCTTAATCCATCTAGTTGCCCCACCGGCAGCCCTCCCGATACTGGGAACATATACCATCGATAGGAATGTAATGGATAAAATTAAGATAGGCAGAGTAAATTTTTTATAATAATGATAATCGGTATATATAGCAAAAAAAAATGCTATTAAAGCTATTATAGTGTAAACTAATTGTCTTTTAAAAAAATAATAACTATCTCCATACCATTTATAGGCCATAATGTAACTTGAACTAAAAACCATACATAGGCCAACAGCCATAAGTAAAATTACTACTATAAAAAGCCATAAATCAGGAGATTTTTTTTCTATTAACATCTTAAATATAACCTCATGCTTAATTATTAGCGTATAGCGTATAGCGTATAGTAATTTAGTATCGAGTATATACTATATACTAAATACTAAATACTGGCTATCCCAATAATAGCCAGTATTATTCCTGCTATCCAAAATCTAATAATAATTTTAGGTTCTTTCCAACCACAAAGCTCAAAATGGTGGTGAATAGGACTCATCTTAAAAATTATTTTACCCCTTAATTTTACCGAAACAACCTGAAGTATCACTGATAAGGTTTCAATCGCAAATACCCCACCTATTATCAGTAAAAATAATTCTGTTCTGGTAAAAATTGCTACCGAAGCAAGCGCTCCGCCTAAAGCCAAAGAACCTACATCTCCTAAAAATATCCTGGCTGGATAAAAATTATAGATTAAAAAACCAAAAGAGGTAAAGGCAACTATCAGGGAAAACAGGCTCATGGGCAATATATTTTGGACATAGGCAATGAAAGCAAAACTTAGCATAGCAATAATTATTAATCCGGCTGCCAGCCCATCTAAGCCGTCGGTTAAATTTACCGCATTAACCGAACTAACCAATACTAAAACTAAAAAAGGAATAAACATTCTGCCCAAATTTATACTGTTTTTGAAAAAAGGAAGCCAAATTTCTGTACCTAAATCAGTGTTTTGTTGGACACAATAGGCAACTATTAAAGCAAAGAAAATTTGAAGGAACAACTTCTGCATCGTAAGAAGACCCAATGATCGTTTCTTAAGATATTTTATTAAATCATCAATTAGACCGATAAGACCAAAACCGACAGTGGCAACTAACGACCATAAAACATATTTATTGTAAGGAACAAGGAGCCAAACTATTATTATTAAAGTAAGAATAACTATTACTCCTCCCATGGTGGGCGTTCCCATTTTATGTTGATGAAGATCTGGCCCTTCCTGACGAATTTTCTGTCCCACATGATATTTTTTTAAATATTTTATAAATAACGGCAGAGCAATAACCGGAATTATCAACGAAACTAATAAAGTTAAGAGCCAATAGGTCATTATCTCCTCCTTAGGCAGGATTATTTTTTTGATACTCTTTTTGCCAAAATTCTAAAATATCTTCCATTTTCATTTCTCGAGAACCTTTTAATAGGATAAAATCTCCGGGTTTGGTCAGGCTTAATAACTTTTTGACTAAATTTATCTTCTCATTTTTCTCAAAAGAAAAAACTCTTTCTTTTGCCATCCCCTCTTCTTTGGAAGACTGAGCAATTATCTTTCCCCCTTGACCCACAGTTATTAGGGCATCAATAGACAATTTTGCTACTTCTTTTCCTATTTCCCGGTGGTAAAAATCGGACTTTTCACCTAACTCCAGCATGTCTCCTAAAATAGCTATCTTTCTATTGTTTTGCGCGACTTCTGCTAAAGTTTCCAAAGCACTTTTTACTGCTAAGGGATTCGCATTATAAGAATCATTCAATATTTTAATACCCTTGTTAAAATTGCTCAAATGCATATGCAGGTCTAACGGTTTAAAAGAAGATAATCTTCTTTCAATTAAATCCAATTCAACTCCCAGGGCAAAAGCAACCGCAGAAGCTGCAAGGGCATTATAAATATTATGCCTTCCCAATAAGGGGAAATATATTTCTCTGCTTTTGCCATTTTGCACTTCAAGGGCAAATCTCATTCCTTTATCACTGACTATTCTGATATTACGAGCCATTATATCACTCTTACTCTCAATGCCAAAGGTATATACCTTCTTACTTTTAACAATTTTCGACATCTTAAAAAAATAAGGGTCGTCTCTGTTTAGAATGGCTATACCGTCTTTATCCAATGATTGTAATAATTCCGATTTAGCCTTAAAAATATTATCTTTTGAGCCTAATAGACCGATGTGAGCCTCTCCGATATTAGTAATCACTGCTAAATCAGGAGGAATTAAATGGGTAAGAGTGCTTATTTCACCCAAACCCCTCATTCCCATCTCTGCCACTAATAGCTTATGTAATTTAGTAAGCTGCAGCAGAGTGAGAGGAATTCCGATTTCATTATTATAATTTCCCGAGGTTTTTAAAAGAGGAAATTTCTGAGATAAGATATGAGCAATAATTTCTTTGGTCGTGGTCTTTCCGTTACTGCCGGTTACACAGATATTAAAAGTATTAAATTTGTCCTTATAATGCTTGGACCAATCCTGTAAGGCAGAAAGAGTATCTTTTACTTCTATGATTATCTTATTTTTATCAATTTGCTCATTCTGTAATAAAGGACTCGCAGCTTTACAAATTACTACCCCAACCGCTCCCTTATTGAAAGCTTCAATAATAAAATTATGTCCATCGAAATTGGCTCCAATTATGGCAAAAAATAAATCACCGGGAGTTAAAGTTCGGCTATCTATGGAAATACTATTTATTAAGCAATCCTGGTCTCCCTGAATTATCTTTCCCGAGACAACCTTTATCAACTCTCCAATTTTACAATTTTCCAATCTTTTATCTCCCTGTAAAAATATTTTTCACTACTTCTTCATCATTATGATGGATAACTCTGTTATGATAAATCTGCTCATTCTCGGGTCCTTTTCCGGCTATTAATACTATATCCCCTTCTTCGGCTTTTTCTAAAGCATGTTTAATAGCCTCTACCCGATCCGTAATTATAATATAATCTTTACCTGTTTTTTTAACCCCTGCCTCAATCTCTCGTGCAATTTTCACAGGGTCTTCACTTTTAGGATTATCAGCAGTTATTACCAGGTAATCACTATATGTTCCTATAACTTCTCCCATGGTAGCTCTTACCTTATTATATTTCTCTCCACCATGTCCAAATACAGTAATTAGTTTATGGGGAGCAAAATTACGTAAATTCTGCAATATACTTCCTAATCCATGATAATTGTGAGCAAAATCTATAACAATAGTATAATTCTGACCATATTCAAGTAACTTATATCTCCCCGGAGCTCCATAAAATTTATTAAAAGCTCTGGAAATTATGTTAAGGGGGATGCCTTGAGTAATCGCTGTTGCTATAGCTGCCAAAGCATTATATACATTGTATTTTCCGCCAAAATTTAATAATATCTCAGTATCCCCAATAGGTGTTTCCACTATAAATGACAAACTTTTAAGCTTCATTTTTATTTTCTTGGCTCTAACCTTAGCTTCTTTTTCTATTCCGTAAGTAATCAAATTAACCTTATTACAATCTATAAAATCTTTACTGTGCTCTACATCAATATTAATTATTGCAAATTTTTTAGATGCCTCTTTCTTGCTTCTATTTAAACTTAAAAATAATTTTTTCTTGGCTTTTAAATAATTAGAAAAGTTTTTATGAATTTCGAAATGCTCCTTACTGATATTAGTAAAGATAGCTGCATCAAAATCACATCCTTCTACCCGGGATAATTGCAAGGCATGGGAAGATACTTCCATCACTGTATAAGTATTCTTTTGTTCAACCATTTCTTTAAGCGCCTTCTGTAAATCTACTGATTCCATGGTAGTCATCTTAGAGGAGTTGATATTATCGCCAATTATATTTTGAGCAGTACCCAAAAGTCCGGTTTTAAAACCTGCTTCCTGAAAAATGGCTCTTAACATATAAGTAATGGTAGTTTTACCGTTTGTTCCTGTAACTCCAATTAATTTTAATTTTCGCGAAGGGAAATCGTAAAATTGATTAGCTAAAATGGACAGGGCTTTACGGCTATTATCTACCCTTATTATAGTAATACCCGGCCGGAGAGGAACTTCTTTTTCTACTACCAGTGCAACAGCTCCTCTATTAATGGCTTCATCGATAAAATTATGTCCATCAAAGGTGAAACCTTTTATGCATATAAATAAAAAATCTCTCTTTATTTCCCGAGAGTCGTGATAAATTCCTTTGATATTTAAATTTAAATCACCAGTAATTTCCTTAACTTCCAGGTTAGTTGTCAGTTCACTCAACTTCATAAAAAATACCCTCTAATTTCCCTGATTCGTATTATATAACGGGCAGATACAAGATTTGCCCCTACTTGTACCTTACGATCTTATCTTTCTTCTTTATCTTTTTTCTTCACTATACGCTATACGCTGTACGCTCCACGCTATTCATTTCGTTGGTACCGACAAGTAAGGAAGAGCCTTGGAAGCAATCTCCTGGAAAACCGGAGCGGCTACTGTTCCACCGTAATAACTCCCCTTGGGTTCATCTAATAAAACTAAGATAGATATCTTAGGATTATCTGTAGGAACATAACCCACAAACCAGGAGCTGAATTTATCTTCAGAATATTTACCGGTAGAAAAATCAAATTTTTGAGCAGTCCCGGTTTTCCCTGCTGCCTGGTATCCTGCAAGCTTAGCCCTTGTACCGGTTCCATCATTCACTACTTGTTCTAATATTTTGGTCATAGTTAAAGCGGTATCAACCGACACCACCTGCCTTATCGGTTTTGGTTTAAATATTTTAATCTTCTTTTGCGCAGAATCTATTATTTCCTTCACTATCATCGGTTTCATCAAAGTCCCTCGGTTAGCTATAGCCGATATAGCCATTATCAACTGAATGGGAGTTACAGAAATTTCTTGACCTATAGATAAGGAAGCCAGGGAAATTTTTGACCAATCCTTTGTGCTTCTTACCAAGCCATTTATTTCACCGGGTAAACTTATTTCAGTTAATGTCCCAAACCCGAATCTTCTAATCGACTTTTCAAAAACTTTTTCATCCAACCTCGTTCCAGTTTGTATTACCCCTATATTACAAGAGTTCTTTACAATATCGGTAAGATTTTGAAAGCCATGTATATGTATATCGTGAAAAACAGTTCCATTGTATTTTGTCCACCCTATACAATTAAATTGATCATTTAATTTAACTACTCTTTCTTCCAGAGCTGTGGCTATAGTAACAATTTTAAAGGTTGATCCTGGTTCATAGGAATCAGTTATTGCCCGGTTTCTCCAGAGATCACGAGGGTATTCATTGAAATAATTGGGGTCATAAGAAGGTTTTACTGCCATTGCTAAAATTTCTCCGGTTTTAGGTTCTACTACAATAGCAATCCCTGCTTTGGCTTTAGATTCTTGAAAAGCTTTGTCCAAAGCTTCTTCAGTGATATATTGGATAACTTCATCAATAGTCAATACAATTGAATATCCATCTTTATGAGCATTCAGTTCTTTAATGCTTAGAGGCACCTTGCCGCCTATAGCATCTCTCTCTAAAATTGCTAAACCAGGCAAACCTTTTAGTTCTTTATCAAAAAATGATTCCAAACCTTCCAGGCCTTGATTGTCTATTCCCACAAATCCCATTAAATTAGAAGCTAAATAATTCTTAGGGTAATATCTTTTGTTCTCATTTAAGAAATCTAATCCTTCTAAATTTAGTTTTATAATCTCTGCAACTTCTGTTTCTTTTAACTTCCTTTTTATCCACACAAAAGATTTTTTCTGGTTTAATTTTTCCAGTACATCTTTTGTTTTCAAATTCAAAATTGAAGATATTTTTCGGGCAGTTTCTTGAGGATTTTCAACTTTAGGAGGAATAGCAAATAAAGATTGAACCTTAATATTCACGGCTAATTTTTTATAATTTCTATCATAGATATTACCTCGTTCGCCCTCAATGGAAAAAGAAGTGAGATGTTCTTGTTGGGCAATTTCTTTAAATTTATTAGTCTGAATAACCTGAATGTTATATAATCTATAAATTAATGAAAAATAAAGAATAATGAATATTATAAGTAAAAAAATAATACGTTCTTTTTTCTCTTTGGAAAGCAACAACTATCTCCGCCCTCTTTAACCTTTGCTGCTACAAGTATATTATTTTAATATCCCTGAAATCAAGTCATTTATCTTATTTAGGTCAAAACTAGCCCAAAAATTCTTTTCCTCTTCATAATTGTTACTGATTGTCCTGATATCATTTACGGAATTAATCATAGCAACTGGGTTTAAAGCAATAAATTTTACTTCTTTTGGTCTTATCATTCCCAATTGATTATAGGCAATTTTTTCAATTCTATCTAAGGCAGAAAGAGTCTCTACGGTAAGTTCAAGTTTTTTATTTTCTTGCTCTAAGGCTATTTTTTCATTTTCTAATTTTATTAATTTATATCCCAACTCAGTTAATACAATGTTATTAGAAATATAAAAAATTACTACAGAAGTGACAAGAATTACTATAATTAAAAATAACCCAAAAACAATTAAGGCATTCTTACTTTCATAATTACCGGTAGCTATAGCAATACTCCCTCTCATATTTTTCACCCCTTTATTATATTGTTGTCAACATTATTTTCTCTGCCGCTCTTAATTTAGCGCTTCTTGCTTTAGGATTATCTCTTACTTCCTCCAAAGAAGGTTTAATTGGTTTTTTAGTTACAATTTTCAATCCGTAATTCTTTTGCTCTTTTCCTTCTCTTTCTGCTTCCTTAAATAGGTGTTTAACTATCCTATCCTCTAGTGAATGGTAGGAAATAACACATATCCTTCCTTTATCCTCCAACACTCTAATGGCCTGATTCAACCCTTTTTCTAAAGCCTTAAGTTCCTGGTTTACTTCAATCCTGATAGCCTGAAATACCCTGGTTGCGGGATGTATTCTCCAGGTGTGTCTCTTTTTAGTCCTGGGAAGAGACCTTATTACTAAATCAGCTAACTGCTTGGTTGTAGTAATGGTTTTCTTTTTTCGTTCTATTACAATTAAGCGGGCAATTCTCTTGGAAAACCGTTCTTCTCCATATTTTTCAAATATTTCAGCTAAATCTTTTTCCGAATAACTATTGATCAAAATATCAGCGTTAAATTCTTGATTTAAATCCATACGCATATCTAAATGGCTGTCTTCTTTAAAACTAAATCCTCGTTCTTTCTCTTTTAATTGGTGAAAGGACACTCCTAAATCAAAGATTATCCCCGAAACTGTTTCAGTCTTTAAGTCCGATAGAATCTCTTCTAAATTTTTGAAATTACCTTTAACTAATTTTACTTTATCGATATAACTTTTTAATTCTTCCTTTGCTGTTTCAATTGCCTCTATATCCTGGTCGATGCCGATCAATAAACCATGGGGATAAATTTTTTCCAAAATAGCTTTGGAGTGCCCTCCACCCCCTAAGGTGCAATCGATATAAACACCTCCTTTCTTTAAGTTTAAATAATTTAAGATCTCTTTTGTTAACACAGGAATGTGAAAGGAATTTGCCATAGATTATCCTTCTTGTTCGTATATTCTTTCGGCAATATCTTCATATGAACTTTCAACTTCTTTAAAGTATTTTTGCCATATATCTTTACTCCAGATCTCTATCCTATCTAAAACCCCGATAACCATAATTTCTTTATGAATTTGGGCATAATCTCTCAAATATTTCATAATAATGACTCTACCTTGATTATCTATGGTGCAATCGGTAGCTCGGGAAAATATTATCCTCTTAAATGCTCGGGCATCTCTCTGTCCCAAGGGGAGCAGCTTCATTTTTTCAGATAAATTTTTCCATTCTTCCAGAGGATATACAAAAAGACAAGTATCAAGACCAAAAGTAATAATAAAATTATCACCTAAGGATTCACGGTATTTTGCCGGCACAATCAATCTTCCCTTTTCATCGATAGTGTGCTCATACTGTCCTAAAAACATAAAATCTCCTTTATATTTATCCTCCACTTTACCCCACTTTGTTCCACTGCATATACTATACTACATACTTTCGAAAAATCCTCTTTTTTTTTGAAAATAATTTAATTTATTTTAATAAAATTAGAAATACCACATATTTAGCGTCTTTTCTATAATAGATACACTATTTTTAGAGCGTATTTTTGGGGAAAATAGAAGGAAGGATACTCTTCGATGATTAAGTTAATTTTCACAATGAATATCTTTTCGGAAAATAGAATAAAAAAAAGACATACAATAAAACATTTTATTGTATGTCTTTTTATCTATTTATTTTGATAAGCAGATCGTATAAGCCGAGTTCTGTCCCCTTATAAAATAGTCGTTAGTGAAAAATACAAAATGCAAATTAGTTAGCTGGTTTAATGCTAAACCAATTAACTAAGTAACTAACTAACTAACTAACGAGTTAATTATAAGGGTGGTAATCATCTATCTGGGATGTAAGTTACCTTACACCTCTAGCGACCTACCCGAAGATTCAGCGGGCCACCACAGCTCTTCCTATTTGGTCTTGCTCCGAGTGGGGTTTACTAAGCTTATTAGTCACCTAACAACTGGTAGGCTCTTACCCTGCCTTTTCACCTTTACCGAGTACTCAAAATTGAGTGCCCAGCTGTGTATTTTCTGTAGCACTTTCCTTAAGGTTACCCTCACTGGGGGTTACCCAGCACTCTGCCCTGTGGAGCTCGGACTTTCCTCGAAAGAAATAGCATTTCTTCCGCGATTACCTGATCTACTTATCAAATATTCTTTTTTCAATTTTAAAATACCATTTTAATACCATAAAGTCAATTAGTTTAAGTTAATCTTTCCAAATTAGAATTCGGCTGCAATTAGGACAAATTATTATCTTTCGATTCTTTTCTAATTGATAAATAACATCACTGGGAAGGTCAAGATAACAGCCTGGACATATAGAATCATCAACTTCCATAATGGCTTTTCCGCCCTTCTCTTTTCTTAAAAGTTCATATTCTTTCAAAAGACGGTCATCGGTAATTTTACTGAATATCTCTTCCCTTTTAATATTTAAAGAATTCATATTCTTTTTAATTACTGACCCTGCTAAATCTATTTCTTCTTTGCGCTTTTTAAACTCTTTCTCTTTCACTTTCAAATCTTCGTCGATATGACCAATCGATTTATCAAGGTCTTCCATCTCTTCCATTAAATCTAAAACATCTTCTTCAATACTATCTTTTTCTTCGTTATAATTGGCTATTACCTTTTGTATCTGTTTAAGCTCCTTGATATCAGATATTTTTCCTCCGTATAAATCTTCCTGATATTTATTAATTTTATTAGATTTTTCAGCTAAATCCAATTCTTTTCTTTTTAATTTAATCTGTAAATTCTTATAATTTTCATTTTTATTTTTTAAACTATCTTTCAGCCCCTGAATTTCTTTAGCAATCCCTTCTATCATTAAAGGTAACTTTCTCTTCTTTTTTTCTTCCTCATCAATATCAATATCGAATTTCTGTAATTCTAAAAGAATGGCATATTCTTCTTCTATCAATGACTTATTTCTCCTCTCTTCAAAGTTGCAAAGCTCATTAAAACAAAAAAACCTTACTTCTTATATATAAAGAAGTAAGGTTTTGATAAAATTCTGGTATTTTCATATTTTTATGCTTTTTCATAAATCCTACACTGTCCACATTATTATTAAAATTAATAATTATCAATTTTTTGGTGGGCCCACCTGGATTCGAACCAGGGACCGACCGGTTATGAGCCGGTTGCTCTGCCAGCTGAGCTATGGGCCCGTTAGCCAACATTATCTTGGTTAAAAGTATATCAGATATGTTTATAAAGTCAAGAAATTATTCGTATATAGTATGCCGTATATCGTATATCGTGAAAAATAGAATTTAGGAAACAGAAGATAAGATAGTATCGAGTATACATTTAGTTACCTGGTTAGCTGGTTAGCTGGTTAAGAAAATAAAAAAGAAAGAAGTAGGGCGTATTGCATACGCCCTTTTAGCTTATTTAAGATGCAGGCTCTTTAGCTGTCCACAGGCAGCAGAGATATCATCACCTTTTGATATTCTTATAGTGGTTGGAATTCCACTGGCTGCCAGCTTATTTTTAAAGGATTTGACTTGAGAAATACCGGGTGCCTGCAGTAAGGAATCGGGCGCAGGATTAAAGGTAATTAAATTTACTTTAGAATTAAATCCACCAATCAGTTTTGCTAATTTATCTGCATAATTTAGTGAATCATTCACTCCTTTAATTAAAATATATTCAAAAGTAATTTGCCTTTTAGTTTTTTCCGCATAATTCTTGCATGCTTCTATCAGATCGGGTAAGGGGTACATATTATTTACCGGCATTAGATAAGACCTTAATTTATTTTCCGGAGCATGCAGAGAAACTGATAACTCTATTTGCCAATTACGTTCTTGTAACCTTTTTATAGCCGGTATCACTCCACAGGTAGAAATGGTAATCCTTCTTGCTCCAATATTGAGAGCATCTTTAGAATTCAATATACAAATGGCTTTTGCCACATTACCATAATTATCTAAAGGCTCGCCAATCCCCATAAATACAATATTATTGAGATTAGATTCAATTTTTTTCTTTACAAATAAAACTTGATTTAAAATCTCGCTAACTGTAAGGTCTCGGGTAAAACCTTTCTTGCCGCTTTCACAAAACAAACAGTTATGCTTACAACCAATTTGGGAAGATATACATTCAGTCACTCTTTTACTAGAAAATATAAGAACACTTTCTATTAAATTTCCATCTTCTAACTTAAATAAATATTTTTCGGTTTGATCTTTTGATTTAGCTAAATTTTCCAACCCTATCTTACTTATGTAAAAATATTTTTGAAGTAAATCTCTAAATGATGTTGGAAGACTAAGCATATCCTTGAAGTCTTCCATGCCTTTTTTGTAAAGAAAATCAAATAATTGAGTTGCTCTATATTTTTCAGCCCCTAAATTTTTAACCTCTTCTTGAAGTTCATTTAAGGTAAAATTTTTAATATCTCTTTTTTGCATAATATAAATTAAATCTCTTTATTTTATTTTTTGATTTCTCTTTTTATGTTTTCAGCAAATTTTTTTGCTTTTTGATCTATCCCCAAGACATTCATTATTGACCCTGGGTCATTGGCAGTAGCTGTTAAAGTAAAGTAAGGAGGCAGTCTGAATCCTTTGTTAATATTTAAAGCCCCTATTAACTGTTTAGCCACACAATCACTCCCTGAATTTCCTGAAACAACAATGGAAAATAGAGTTTTATCCCCAAATTCCACCCTCTTATAAAGCACAGTCATTCTGTTAATAACTGCCATAAGTTTTGCGGATATTGCATCATTATAATTGGGGCATAGCCAGATTATGCAATCAGCCCCTTCTATTGCGGGAAGAATTTCTTTTACCATAATCCCCCCATAAAAACAGCTTTTTTCTTCACTATTATGAATGCAGGTTTTATAAGAACACCCCCTGCAGTCTACCACGGTTCCATTTTCTACGTGGAATTCTCTTATATCTTCTTCGCCAAGGCTTTCTTTTACCATTTTCCAAAGCATAAGAGTATTGGATGTATTAAACAAACTCGAATGCAGTACAAGTATCTTCGGTCTATTAATTAATTTTAAGTTCTCCTCCCTTAATTTTTCTACTAATTCTTTAGCCTGTTCTTGGTAAATCTCTACAAGAGGCAGGTTATATGTTTTTTGCCAGGTAAGAAAATTATCAAGATTATGAGTGGCTTCTACAGCTGGATGACCGGGAAATCTACATCCCATCTGATTGGTTAAAAAAACTATCTTTTGAGCAGTGCTCTTGGTAAATAACTCACTCGAGCTTTGAATAATAATTACGGCTCTTGAATCTAAAAGGGAATCATCTCCTCTTTCCTTTAATTTTAAAAGCATTTCAAATAGAGGAATATTAAATCCGCATTCATCTAATTCAATAGCAAATATAATCTTTTTATTTCTTAAATCAATAGGAAAATCCTTAATGTTCTTTATAATGGTTAATTGACAATTTTCTGTGGCTATTTTGACCATCTCAGCAAAACTATCCGATATTTTCCCCGTCATAATCAAAAAAATATTTTCCATAAAATAATTCCCTCTATCGAGATATTGTTTATAAGCTATTGCCCAAATCCTTATAACTTTCTTTAATTTTCTCTATTAAGTTAATCGGAAGGTCTAATCTTTCAATTTCAGTTCCTGATTTAAGCAATCTATTTTTCGCTCCCATAAATACCCCTCCCATAAAGGTTGCACTGTAATGCCATTTCCCGCTCATGGTGGCAATAAGGGGATAGCTCCCGGAAGATAAGGCAGGGGCTACATAAGGTTTAAAATCGGTCTTCCTTACTTCTAAGTTTGCTTTTACAGTTTGATCGGTGAGCACCTTTGAAAGACTTTCGTCATATTTTTTAAAGCTGTTGACAATTACCAAACCCTGACCATGAGGGCCAAAGGCTCTGCCTTCTCGATTATATTTAACAGTTTCAGTATTTTGTTTTGAATAATAGACTGCCCGGGCATGCATCACCCCTAATCCATAACCTCTTATCTGGTCTGCTGCTATTCCTTTAAAATCAAACTCTCCGCTGGTATTTTTATTACCGTCCAGAAAAACAACTTTGCACAATAAGTCTACCGGGTCTGAGATAATTGCAAATATCCCCTTAAACGATTTTTCCCGGGCTTTTCGGGCATAATCAGAAATTATCTTAGAATTTCCTTTGAACTGCTTCATTCTCACATCTTCTTGTTTTTCTTCCAAAGAAGGAACTCCTATAGTTGCACAAAATACAAACAGGTCACAATCAAAAATATTCTCTTCTCTTAACCGGTAAACCTCAGGAAATTTCTGAGCAGTAA
This sequence comes from Atribacterota bacterium, assembly GCA_038203565.1. Taxonomy (GTDB): domain Bacteria; phylum Atribacterota; class Phoenicimicrobiia; order Phoenicimicrobiales; family Phoenicimicrobiaceae; genus Sediminicultor. Next base: position 6,964 of record JBBRDV010000004.1, on the reverse strand, counting down.
AAGGACAAAATATCTGATTTGCCTCTAATTCCCATCTTTTTATCGCGTTTATATTTTTATCATATATTCCGATAGATTCAACACAGTTCCCTGCCAATAATCTCAAACCGCTAAGGAGAACCCCTCCTACATCACCCAAGCCTACAATATTAACTTTCCACCGGGAAGGAAATTTATAAGTTAACACATCTTGCCAGTTAGGATATTCGGTATTAAGTGAACTCACTTTTTTTTCTTTTATTCTTTCATTAAGCCATAGAGGTAAATCATAATCAATCTTTTTAGATTTTTGAAGTAGGTGGATACCCTCTTCTTTTAAAAAGATTAGGGATGGATCAGTAATACTAAAATATCTTCTGGATTTTAAGGGGTTTATCCGGTTAAGTACATAAATTATTTCTTTGCTCTCTTTAGCTTCGCTTTCGGATATTTTATTTAATTCACTGTATTCCGATTGGGAAATTAGTATTTTATCTTTTATTTTATAGAAAAACATTAAAGATCCTTCTTAAATTTAAAATTTACTTTCCCCTGTCTGCAATCCCTTTGGTACGCCGTAAAAGTTCAAGGCTATTTCCTAAATAATGAGAAGGACTAAGATTTAATTTATACTCCATATCTTCTCCTTGGTCAGGATATCGGGGATAAATAATTACTTCTCCTAAATGGTCAAGAGTTAATTTTCTTTGTTGAATTACCTGGTATTCATTTTCCAGAGCTTCTAATATAGTTAAGGCATTTTCAATACAAATTTCGGAAAAATTATAGATAGTTTTTGCAGAAATATTTTTAATAAATGAAGGGAAAGTATAGGGTAGTATCTGATTAATAGATCTAACTAAGTTTCCCTGAGTCCTTATTTTTCTCCTTAATGCGTCTCCGCCAATAAAGGGATACAATTCACTCTCATTAAACCATAATCTAAGATTGGGAATAAAATGGGCGCAATCAACATCTCTATTTAATACAGTTGCTATCTCTTTTCCACTACCAGATAGTGCTCCCACAATTATTTTTTTAATTTTAATATCATATTTTTTAAACAGGGGCTCAAGGGTCTTTATTCTATAACCTTTATGCAAATAGTCATCAATAAGAATTACGGGCATATCAAATGAATGAATTATTTTAACCTGATTTTCCAAACTCATATAATGAGGGAAGGCATCAATTTCAAAACCTTTCATATCAGAAACAAATATTTTTTCCGTATGGAGAGATTTAGTTACCGTGTTGGGGACTACCATCTTATGTAGTATCTTTCCGAAGGGCACACACATTGACCCTCCTAAAGCTCGAGGGATTAACGGCGTTGTCGAAACATCATTTATACTGCAAATTTTCTTCACAATAGTTTGATTGATTAAATCTATATTAAATGGTAAAACAACATTCCCGGGATAAAAAGTAGTAAACGATTTTAATAATCGTTTACGAGATATTATAACTGATTTTTTAATGTATAAATTTTGGCAGAATGGTTCTTTTATAATTGTCTCGGTATCCAGATTGACTATACAGGGTTTACTCATATCCACTACAAATACCGGATTATCTTTATCGCTGAAAGGCAAGCGATAAAACCCCATAAGTTCTAAGTTCTCGTTTAAAGAAGGTAAAGTATAATCATTTAATATATTCCTAAATATCGTGTAACTGTAATCTTTCTCTATGCAAAAAGAAAGAGTTTCGGTAAGAATAACCTGCTCAAGGTTTTCAAGTCCTGATCTATTTTCCATATCACTTATGGTAAAAATACCATCAATAGCTATTGTGCGGCCAACTGCATTATCCCGGATATACTCAGATATCAAGTTATCCTTAAACTCCTGGAAAAGAATATTTGAACGAACCCAATGAAAGGCTGAAAAACCCAATATCATTCCATTATGGCGAATATCACGTAATAGTAGAATTCTCGGGTTTAATTTACGAGTAAACTCAAGCAATTTTTTAGATGCTTTGTTTCGAGTATATTTAGAAAGTACTTTCTGGCAAAGTTCTTTTATTAAATCCGGGGCAATATCTTCAATTACCTGCACATCGATAGAGATAGTCTGTATTACACTCTTGTATTGTGGTTCTCTTTGGTATAAACTGTTTTCGTAAATATATTTCTGGGCTAAAGGGTCGATAAGTCTGGAAATGCCTCTATTTTCATCTATATTATTTCTTATCTGAGTTGAACTTATTTCTTCATAACAAGGTGTAAGGTTAAGTCTTATCGTCTTTCCCTTTATTTCTTTAATAGCTTCTTGAATCTCTTCTTCTTTCTCATCTGTAATATGCGGGATCTTTCTATCAAAAATAATATGAGAAAAAGTATCTATGGAATTTTTTCTCTTATTTTTTTGGTAAGCAGAAGCATTTAATATAACATCATTACCTACGACAATGTAAACCTCGGAAAAGGGAAAATTTTCCCTCAAAGCCTTTAAATCATCTGGATTGGCAATATTAACCGGCAAATCTTCAGGATATAAATATACATTAAGTTCATCGGCAATAGAAATATTTATTATATTCTTTCTGAAGAGGTGTGGCTGAGTCCTTTTAGACCAGGAAAATTCATCAACTGCTAAATATATTTCAAATCCGAGTGATTCTATTGCTTTTACAATTTCTTTGTGGCTTAAAGAAAATGGGTCAAAAGCTCCTGGGAAGAAAGCTATTTTGCCTGGGGTTTCAAGATTGATGCTCCCTTTGAAAAAATTATAATCAGAGATAAATTTATACATATAATTAAGCCCGATACAATTTATTAAAAACATCAGACCTTCTTTAGTTACAGGAGTTAACAGAGTAAGAATTTTTTTAACAATAAGTTGAAATATGTGGTTTTTCTCTTCCAAGTTAAGATGTCTTGAGCCAAATATTTCCTTACCGATCACTCTAAATGCAGCCTGTTTAACCTTTAAATTATAGTGCACAAAACCATTCAAAAGAATACCTATCATCTTGCTAAGTCTGTTTTCGAATGATCTCTCTTTTTCTGAAAATCTTTCTCGGTATTTAGGGTAATTAGCGATGGCGATACCCACGGTCCTAAGCAGTAATGAGCTTAATTTGGGGTCTGACTGTTTGATTTTTTCTATTAAATCATCAACAAGTTCCTCTAACTCATTAGGTGTAAGATAGAGTATCAATTGACCCAAATAGTAAGGAATATATTTAGTAAATTGATAATCTTCCATTTCTAAAGCCCGTAGCAATTCAATGGCTATATCGTTCCTCTGTTGAAAAGATAAGGAAGGCATTAAATTTACCAAGGCTTTACCAGCCAAATTTCTAATATCTTCTATGCCGCTAACTTTTAAAATATTGCAAAAATGCAAAGCGGTATAGATTTCTTCCTGCTTGCTCTTTAAGGTATGTTCTAATAAAAGTTCTATCTGAATTTTTTTGATTATTCCACTGGTCGAAGTTTTAAGGTTGCTTAGAAATATATACTGTATCTTTTCTATATCTCTTCGATAAAATTCGATGTACCTTTTTACAATGCTTTTATCCAAACCTAATAATTCAACTATCTTCATATTTAAATAATTTTCAGCAGGGAGCACCGAAGCAGAAATATTACAAGCAAATAATTTTCTTAAGTTATTTATAAATACAAATTTTTTATCAATTTGTGGTATTAAATCATAGACTACCTCTAAAGCAGTAAGTCTAAGATTGTGATTATCTTTCTGTAACATCTTTATAATATAATCAAATAATACCTTTACAGATTTTTCCTCTGAACAGATTGATATATATTCGGCGGTTTTTATTAAACACAGTTGAATTTCTTCATCGCTATACAGGTCTTTTATATAGTGATTTAAAATACTTTTTCTATAATTGCTTACCTGATGATTATTGCGACAGTTAGAAAAGAGAGAAGAAATCATATCCTCAGTGCTATTAATAATTCGAGATTGATGAAGAGCAATCTTTTTATGATCTGGTTGTAAAAAATATTTTAAATATCTTTCCAATAAATTAACACTGGTAATCGCGGGAGGTTTTAGGGTAACATTTTGAGGAATCTCTTTGCGGTAATCTTCGTCAAAGCTGACAATCAATAAACCGATAATTTTTGCACTTCTCCTTCTTATTTCATCTTCCGGATGAGTTAATTGTTCGTATAAATATCTCAAGGTAATCATCTTCTGTTTTTGAGTCAAATAGGTGGAATATTCATTAAATATTTGTAGATATTCCCGTAGATTGTTCCAATCTTTTTCGCTTCGGCCTAATTCTAAAAGTGAATTAAGAGAAGATTCATCTCGAAGTTCGTGCATTAAATCTATATTATGTTCTATAGAAAGAAACTTTATATTTTGGATAACTTCTTGACCATGCATGAGAGGATAATATGGTTTTCTATCTTTTTTACAAGAACTTATCTCTTTATTCTCTATATCTACATTTACCCCTAAATTTATCATATAATCTTCAAAGTCTTTTAATTTCTCATAAACCCGGCAATATCTTTTTCTTTTATTCTTATCAATATTATCCAGTTTCCCTAAAATTACTTGAAAAGAATCTTTTAAACTAAAGATCCTCATCTCCTCTTTGAGACCGTTATTCGCATTTTTAACCCGAAAATCAGCATAAATTAATATAAGTGATTCTAAGGGTAAATTTTCTAATTCTAAATCCCAAACAGAATGATTAACAGCAATATGTCCGACATAAGGGATATTATGTTTTTCAAACCACCTATCAGTATAGTAATAATGTAAATAGGGAGTCCTTTCTACCTCGATATCCTTGCATCCATATTTTCCGATATCATGTCCTGCTGCTGCTCCGGAAATCCTCCCCAAATCAACAGGAAGACCCAGATCATGTAACTGCCTGCCTACAAATAAGGCAATCCAGTTCACACCGCATATATGGTCTAAAGTATTATATTTTGAAATTTCTTGGTTTAATCTCATCATCTCATAGATATACTCGTCATTAAATGCTTTTAAAAATCTTTTATATTCAACAGGATTTTCCAGTTTGTTGCTTTCTTCAGAAGTTAAAAAATTAAGGGGATATTTGCCGTGAAAAGTTGGATCACCGGACGACTTTTGGAACTTCGAAATTACTCTTAAAAATTCTAAATAAAGTAAGAAAGCTTTTCGGCAATTATCGGAAGTATCTTTAACAGATAGATCTACTGCTTCAGGGAAAGATTTAGAGAGGGCAAACTGAAATACCTGATAAAGCCAATGAGTAGAATTATGTTTTTTGTCTATATCGACAAGGATATACTGACATAAAAAATATACTGCCTGACAGCTATAATCTTTCTTTTTTACCATAGATGACAATTGTTTTAAAAATAGAGGATCTTCAATATATTTTCTAATAAACTCTTTATCTAAAGAGATATCATCTAATATTTGTGTGTGTAAAATCTTTTTAGATATTTTGTTATATAATTCTCTGACCATAGTTTTATTCATTAATTACCATCCCAAAATATTTTATAGATTAATTGTTATATCGTATCTTAGGCTTATTAAATCAAGACATCAATTAAAAAGGGATAATCCTTTTCTTTGTTAGTATAAACCCTCAAATTGCAAACCAAAGAGAAATTTCTCGTCTCGCTTCCTCAATGGTTGACGAGGCATGAACCAAATTCTGTAAAGCTCGCTTTTCCTTAGTAGAAAGGTCGGGTGAATCAATCGAAAAATCACCCCTTATGGTACCCAATTCCGCAAAAAGAGGAACCGTATTCCCCACTAATTTTCTTACAACTTCAATAGCATGGTTTCCGCTTAAGATAATTGCAATTATTGGTCCTGAAATTATTTGCTGAATCAACCATTTTCTAACCAGTTTACCAACTTCCAGGGCATCATCGGTCCCTAAATCCTCTGCGATATTTAAATTATATTTTTGATAAGTATCTACGGTCTTTTTACCAACAGATCTAATCCAATTTTTATCATCAGGATAGTGTTGTCTAACAATTTCAGTAGAAGCATTTACTATTTTCATTTCTTCCAGACTTAGTCCCACTCTTTCAAATCTCGAAATAATTTCCCCAACCAGGCCTCTTTTAAATGCATCGGGCTTTATTAACACCAGTGTTTTTTCCATTCTTCAATTCACCTCTAAATTTTTATCCCTTATTACTCTTAATAAATAAAAGTCAGTTTATCTAAAAATCAAAAGCTTGCTTTTCTTTTAAAAAACTATTTATAATTATAATTCAATAAATCTTTAAAAAGCCCTTCAGCACTCAAATCGAAAAGCTAAAATTTGCAAACGTCTCCCCTTAGACTGCGCCCGCTAGTTAGATGAGGTTAACTCAGCTCTAATTCGAATCGCTGTTCGTTAACTTCTGTTCCCCACTGTTTTTCCCTGTACTCTTCAACAAGTTTAAAACCACTCTTCTCGTAGAGGTGTTTCGCAGCACTAAGACCCTCAAAAGTCCAGAGGTATACCCGCCTGTATCCTTTGTTCCTACAAAAGTCGAGAGCTTTGTTAATGAGTTGGTTGCCAATACCTCTTCCACGCAAGATATCGGATATAATGAACCACCGAATCAGTAACTCGACCGATTGAACCAGGGATATACTCCTTTACTATTTCTACATTCGACATACATTACCTCCCAATTAATTCTTTCCAACTCTTATCAGTCTATAAAACCTTTTCTAAAAAACATTACTTTAATTAAACTACTATATAAAATTACAAAGTCCTTCTTTTTTTATGAAAAAATTTAAAAAATAAAAAAACCCTTCAGTAAAATGCTAAAGGACTGGTTATCGTCTTTTCTCTCATTTACCATTAAAAATTCACGAAGTATTTAAGGGTGAAGTTGATGAAAGTATGGGTAATGAAAGCAGGCCAGAATGATTTTCCTCGATAGGCAATATATCCGAACCACAATCCCATCGGAATACACATTAGTATCTCTATTTCCGGCTTTCCAATATGAAGAAGCACAAAGGGAACCATTTGTATA